>NZ_CALLZT010000199.1:0-35621 GCF_937858515.1 uncultured Gordonia sp.
AAAGCCCACAGAGCCCGAGGCGACCGCCGAATCGGAGGCGACCGCAGCGCCCGAAAAGCCCACAGAGCCCGAGGCGACCGCCGAATCGGAGGCGACCGCAGCGCCCGAAAAGCCCACAGAGCCCGAGGCGACCGCCGAATCGGAGGCGACCGCAGCGCCCGAAAAGCCCACAGAGCCCGAGGCGACCGCCGAATCGGAGGCGACCGCAGCGCCCGAAAAGCCCACAGAGCCCGAGGCGACCGCCGAATCGGAGGCGACCGCAGCGCCCGAAGCGACGGCAGAGTCCGAAAAGACGGCAGAGTCCGAAACCGAGCCCGACGCCACCACCGAACCCGCAACCTCCACCGAGCCCGAGAACACGGCACCCGCCGAAATCGTCACGCGACCGGCAGACGTGGCTGAGTCCGACAGCACACAGTCCGACAGCCCAGAAACCGACAGCCCAGAAACCGACAGCACCGACACTGGCGCGGACGGACCGGGAGTAGCCACGGTCGCGGCAGGAGCGGTTATCGCGGGAGCCGTGGCCACCGCGGCGATCACCGGAGACGACGAAGCCAAAGCAGAAGAAGCCAAAGCGGAAGAAGCCAAAGCGGAAGGACCGGAAGCAGAAGAACCGGAAGCAGAAGAGTCGGGCGCAAAAGAGTCCGAACCAGAGGCCACCGAACCAGAGGCCGCTGGCACCGACGATCCGAGCACAGACGATACCGCCGCCGAGGAAGCCGACTCCCCCACCGCCGAGCCCGACACCACCACAGACGTGTCGAGCAAGGACGAAACCCCCGAGCTCGCAACTACCGAACTCGAACCCGGCAAGCTTGAAACTGCCGAAATCGAACCCGGCAAGCTCGAAACTGCCGAAATCGAAACTGCCGAGATAGCAACTCCGGAAATCGCGACCACGGAAATCGCGACCACGGAAATCGCGACCACGGAAATCGCACCGGACGCGACCACCGAGGTCGTCGCCGAGGCCGGGAAAGCCGATGACGCCGACGCGACCACCGAAGTGGAGCCCCCGGACCAGGCGACGAAGAAGTTCGCAGCCGCCGCGGTGCCGGACATCGCCAAGCCCGGCACCAAGCCCGCCGAGGAACCGGTACCCCTCGAGCCCGCCAAGCCGAAGCAGCCCCCGGCACCCCAGGTCTCAATACCCCCAACCCCGAAACCCCCAACCCCGAAACCCCCTGTCTCGAAACCCCGGCCGGCCGCGGGTCCGGACGTCGCCGCGTCCGAGGCGCCGACGGTCAAGACCCCGAAGATGCCCGGGGTCAAGGCCCCTGTGGAGAAACTGCCCCGCCCGGCGGCGGCACGCCCAGTGGCGGCACCGGTCAAACCCGCTGCGGCCGTCACGGGAACAGGGGCAGTCGCAGGGGCTGGAACGGCCGCGGGCGCTGGGGCGGCCGCAGCGGCAAAGACCGACGGCTGGTCGACGACACCCCGTACGCCTACGACGGTCGGTGCCACGGCCTCGGCCGGTGGCGGCAAGAAGAAGTGGTGGCTGGTAGGCGCACTCGTAGCGGTGGCGGCCATCATCGCCCTGGTGATGTTGGTGACGTCGATGCGGAGCGCCAACAAATCGACGGCCGATGTCGATCGGGCCGCCCAGACCGCCGAAACATACGGCCGGGCGCTGTACAAGGGTGACCTGAGCACGTTGCGGGAGATCACCTGCGATCCCAAACGCCAGGAGTTCACCCAGTGGGACGGCAAAGAGGACCAGTACCGGGCGATCTACGAGCAGCAGAAGGAAGCCGATCAGCTGATCCGGATCAACCGGGTCACCGCGGCGATGATCAACGAGGACGGCACCGCCAACGTGCAGGTGGAGGCCGTCAACACCAGCAGGCCCTCCGAGCAGCACGATGTGATCATCGTGCTGCGCAAGGTCGAGGGCGAGTGGAAGGTGTGTAACGCCGAGTAGCAGCAGCGAAACGGCAAGCGGCCCGGACAGGAGTATTCCTGTCCGGGCCGCTGCCGTTCACCAACGGTCAGGCGCTGATCGACTTGCCGACCGACTTGAGGTCGGTGCACGCCTCGACGACCCGCTCACTCATCGAGGTCTCGGCCAGCTTGGACCAGCTGCGCGGGTCGTACACCTTCTTGTTGCCCACGTCGCCGTCGACCTTCAGCACACCGTCGTAGTTGCTGAACATGTGGCCGGCGACGGGCCGGGTGTAGGCGTACTGGGTGTCGGTATCGACATTCATCTTGACGACGCCGTAGCTGAGGGATTCCTCGATCTCGCTCTTGAGCGAGCCCGATCCGCCGTGGAAGACGAAGTCGAACGGCTTGGAACCTTCGGCGAGACCGAGCTTCTTGGTGGCAACCTCCTGGCCGGTGTTGAGCACGTCGGGACGCAGTTTGACGTTGCCGGGCTTGTACACGCCGTGCACGTTGCCGAAGGTGGCGGCCAGCAGGTAGCGGCCCTTCTCGCCGACGCCGAGCGCATCGACGGTCTTCTCGAAGTCCTCGGGGGTGGTGAACAGTTTGTCGTCGATGGCGGCCTCGACACCATCCTCCTCGCCACCGACGACGCCGATCTCGATCTCCAGGATGATCTTGGCGGCGGCCGACAGGCTCAGCAGTTCCTGGGCGATGAGCAGGTTCTCGTCGATCGGTACCGCGCTGCCGTCCCACATGTGCGACTGGAACAGCGGGTTCTTACCGGCGTCGACACGTTCCTGGGAGATCGCCAGCAGCGGCCGGACGTAGGTGTCGAGCTTGTCCTTGGGGCAGTGGTCGGTGTGCAGGCCGATGGTGACGCCGTACTTGGCGGCGACGACGTGCGCGAACTCGGCCAGGGCCACCGCGCCGGTCACCATGTCCTTGACGCCGAGGCCGGAACCGAACTCGGCGCCACCGGTGGAGAACTGGATGATGCCGTCGCTGCCGGCGTCGGCGAAGCCCTTGATGGCGGCGTTGATCGTGGACGAGGAGGTGCAGTTGATCGCGGGGAACGCGTAGCCTCCCTCCTTGGCCTTGGTGAGCATCTCGGCGTATTGCTCGGGAGTGGCGATGGGCATTTTTCTGTCCTCCAACCGTGTAGGTGGTTCAGGTTTCCCGCGGACGGCGCAGGCGTGCGACGATCATCGCTCTGCTTGGGGCGCCGGGGACCGGCCTGTCGAGTGGGTTCACTACCCACTCAGTATGGCAAGCGGTGCGCGTTCGTGTGCGTGCACGCCTGCACACCGGGGTGTCCGTTTGATCCGCGTCTCACCCTGAGCGACTTCTCAGGCACTACCGGTAGGCTCGAGCCCCGTGATCGACACCGTTCTCGCCCAGACCACCACCACGGTTGCCCTGCCCGGCATCCTCGACCCGATCAATGTGCTCAGCTGGTTCGGCGCATGGGCCTTCTGGGGTCTGCTGCTGGTCGTCCTGATCGAGTCGGGTGTGCTGTTCCCGGTGCTGCCGGGCGACTCGCTGCTGTTCGTGGCCGGTATGGTCGTCGCCGCCGGCGGCAAGGACGACATCGACAAGTTCGCCTCGCTGTGGCAGTTGCTGCTGTTCATCCCGATCGCCGCGATCATCGGCGGCCAGATCGGCTACTGGATCGGCCGGTACGTCGGGACGGAGATGTTCAAACCCGACGCCCGCTTCCTCAAGGAGCGCTACATCACCGAGGCGCACGAGTTCTTCGAGAAGTACGGCCCGATCACCATCTTCCTGGGACGTTTCGTGCCGATCGTGCGCACGCTCGCCCCGATCGTCGCCGGTGCCGCCAAGATGAAGTTCGCCGTCTTCACCTTCTACAACGTGCTCGGCGCCATCGTGTGGGGTGCGGGGATCACACTGCTCGGCTACTGGCTGGGCCGGTTCGAGATCGTCCAGAAACTCATCGAGCCGATCTTCATTCTCATCGTCGTGCTGTCGGTGGCGCCGATGGCGATCGAGTGGTACCGCCGCAAGCGTGCCGCCAAGAACAACCCGGAGACCGCGGCACAGGACGCCCCGGCCGCCGAGGACACCGTCTGAGCGTCGGCTACCAGGCCTGATTCAGGTCCGCGTGCTGCCGGATCCACGCGTGCATCGCGATCCCGGCGGCCACCCCGGCGTTGATGCTGCGCGTCGACCCGAACTGGGCGATCGACACCGTCAGGTCCGCGTGCCGCTGCGCGATGTCGCTCACGCCGGGTCCCTCCTGACCGAACAGCAGCACGCACTCGCGCGGCAGGTCCGCGGTCTCCAGCGGTACCGATCCGGGCGTGTTGTCGACGGCCACCACTGCCAGCCCCTGCTCCCCCGCCCACACCATCAGCTCGTCGACGGTCTCGTGGTGCATCAGATGCTGGTAGCGGTCGGTGACCATCGCCCCGCGCCTGTTCCAGCGCCGCCGCCCGACGATGTGCACCGCGGCGGCCGCGAAGGCGTTCGCGGTGCGCACCACGGTCCCGATGTTGGCGTCGTGCGCGAAATTCTCGATGGCCACGTGAAACGGATGCCGCCGGGCGTCGATATCGGCGACGATCGCCTCCCGCGTCCAGTACCGGTACGCGTCGACGACATTGCGGGTGTCACCGGCCGTGAGCAGCTCAGGATCATAGCGCGCCCCCTCCGGCCACGCCCCCTCCCACGGCCCGACCCCGACAGGCTCCCCCGCCTGCCACTCAGTCGGCCCGCCCACAGATTCCCCCGTCACAAGCAACCAAACATCTAGACCCCCAAGACCGAAACAACCAAGAAGCAACCAAACATCTTGATCCCTGAGGCCGAAACAACGAAGAAGCGAGGGTCACGAAGGGTCCGGTGACGATCCACGCCTGACGCGCCCACCCCCGACGGCCCCAACGGACCCGGATCAGCCAAGACCGAGGTCACTGAGCCCGAGCAGCGACCGGTACGGCACACCGAGCTCCCCGATCACCGCGTCGGCGCCGGTGGCCCGGTCGACGACGGTCGCCACGCCCACCACTATCGCCCCCACCTCGCGGGCCGCACGCACCGCTTCGGACGGCGACGCACCGGTGGTGGAGGTGTCCTCGACGATCAGTACCCGGCGGCCGTCGATGTCGGGGCCTTCGATGCGCCGCTGCATGCCGTGCGCCTTCGCGGCCTTACGCACGACGAACGCGTCGATGGGGCGGCCGTCCGCGTGCATGATCGACGTCGCGACCGGGTCTGCGCCCAGGGTCAGGCCACCGACGGCGTCGTAGTCCCAGTCATCGGTGAGCTGCCGCATAAGCGACCCGATCAGCGGTGACGCCTCGTGGTGCAGAGTCGCCCGGCGCAGATCGACGTAATAGTCGGCTTCCTTGCCGGACGACAGGGTCACCCGGCCGTGGACGACGGCCAGTTCGGTGACGAGCCGGGCCAGCCGTTCACGTTTGGCTGCATCGAGACTCATCGCGGGAGCTACTCACTTTCCTGGCGGCGCCGACCGGGCCGGTTGATGGGGATGGGCCGGGCGGGGACGGGTGGGGCCACCGCGTCATCGACAGGATCGACACCGACTGTGTCCCTAGCGCCGGTGTCCCTACCGCTTGTGTCCCTACCGCCTGTGTCACCGGCCCGAATCGGCTGTGGCCGTGGTCCCGACCGCGCACCGGTCGACGTCACGGGCACGGCGATTGGTGCGGATGTGTTGGACGCCAGTCCCGGCCGGACGGGTGGCGGGCGACGATGTGCCTGCTGCCCGGCAACTGGTATGCCTGGGCTGGTGGTCGGGCGCCCGGGATGCCGGTCGCCTCCCCGGCCCGCATCGTGACGACCCGCCTCGTGCCTACCGGCTCCGTGCCTGCCTTCAGCGGGTGCGGCGACGGCGGATCTGGACGACTCGGACCTGGATGCCTCTGCCCGGGCCCGCCGCTCACTGTCGCGTAGCATCTCTGTCTTCTTGTCGGCCAGTTCGGGCCGGGACGGGCCATGCGGATCGCGCGGGTCGGGCGTGTCCTGTGGGCCCTGCAGCGGCGGCAGCACCCGTAGCAGGTCAGCAAATCGCCGCACCACCTCCAGCGCTGTGTCGAGTTCCTCGCCGTCGTCGGTGAGCGGCAGCGAACCGAGCGCCCAGTGGCCCTCGTTCCACAGCACCTCGACGTAGGTGGGGGCGGTGTTGGCCAGTACCACCATGCGCCGGTCGCAGACTCTGCGGGCCACGTCGAGGTTGTTGGAGAACATCACGCGCTGCCCCATCGCGCCGAGCAACTCCACGTCATCTTCAGCGGGGGCCAGCACGTCCTCGTGTCGCAGGTCGACGACCACGCGGGACGGGAACGACCTACGCACCGCGATGACGGTGGCCGTCTCCTGAAGGTCGAACACCACCGCTTCGGCGCCGTCGTACTCGCCGTAGGCCACAGCGGCCACCTCGACGTGCTCGGGGACGTTCATCCCGGCCCTGACGAACACCTTGCGGAGTTTGCTGTCGGACTCGCGGAACTTGAATCCGTGCTGCTCACCCCAGGCGGCACGCTGATGATGGGACACGACCGATCGCCGCCGGTCGAGGTACAGCAGAACCGCCGCACCTGCCAGCGCCAGAACGCCGAGCACTAGATAGATGATGGTCATCGGGCCCCACATTACTATCGGGCGCCCGCGGACGTACCGATTGCCACCACCGCCCGACCCAAACCCCACCGATAGCCCCCGGCGCGACAATAGTTGCGATGCTTGCCGCCATCGGTGGGGTTTAGGTCAATGCCGGTGAGAAGATGGCCGCGTGAGCCCCGAAGTTCCCTGCCCAGACCCGCTGACCGACCCAGACCGGCTGACAGACCCAGACCGGCTGACAGACCCAGACCGGCTGACAGACACCGAGCGGCTGATCTGCGACGACATCGACACCGGCCTGATCGAAGGGCTCACGTGCGCACTGGTGCAGGCGCCGAGCGAGAATCCGGGTGGCTCGGAGGCTGCGGCCACCGGAGTGCTCATCGAGGCCGCGACCGGCCTGGGCCTGATCGCCGAGACCGACGAGGTGGCGCCGGGTCGGCCCAACGTGACCGTCACCTGGCTGCCACCCGCCGCCACCGGACCCGGCCTGATGTTCCTCGGCCATTCCGATGTGGTGCCGGCCGGCCCGAATTGGACGGGCGACCCGTACCGGGTGCGGCGCGCCGTCGACGACGCCGGCCGCACCCTGCTCGTCGGCCGCGGCACCACCGATATGAAGGGCGGCCTGGCCGCGGTGCTCGCCGCGATGGACGTGCTGCGCCGCCACGACGTACCCCTGACCGGCCCGGTCCGGCTGGTATGCACCGTCGATGAGGAGGAACACGGCCTCGGCGTCCGCCGATTCGTCACTCGTCCCCCCGACCACACGTTCCTCGGCTGTGTGGTGGCCGAACCCACCGACCTGACCATCGTGCGCGGCTGCCGCGGGGCGTCGTACATCGACATCGAGGTCACCGGCCGCGCCGCGCACAGCGGCAGACCCGCCGACGGCCGCAGCGCGATCAACGCCGCGGCCCGGATCATCGGGTTGCTTTCCGACGACCAGGATCGACTGGCCGCCGACCCCGACGACCTGCTCGGCTTCGGCACCTGGAATGTGGGCACTGTCCACGGCGGACAGGGCATCTCAGTGGTCGCACCGATGTGTTCGCTCGGCGTCGACCGCAGGCTCATGCCGGGCGAGTCCGCGGAGCAGATCGCCGAGGAGGTACGCCGGCGCATCACAGAGACCGGCATCGACTGCGACGGCATCGACGTCGCAGTCACAGTCACGATGGAGATGCCCGGCTTCGTCACAGATGCGAACCATCCCCTGATCGACACGGCTCGTTCGGCGATCACCGCGCAGGACCGGGCGCCCAGCGTGGGCGGCTGGACGGCCGCCTGCGATGGCGGTTTCATCTCCCGAGACCTCGGCATCCCGGCCGTCGTCCTCGGCCCCGGCAACATCAACACCCAGGCCCATCAGCCCGACGAATCGGTGGTCGTCGACGACCTGCTCATCGCCGCCAGGGTGTACACCCTCATGGCCCTGCGCATGCTGGGCTGACGCGGGCTCAGCCGATCATCGCGCGGATGTCGTCGGCGCTGATCGTGGTGCCGAACAGTTCGCCGTCGTCCACCACCGCGTCGAACAGGGCGCGTTTGCGGTCCTGCAGCGCCACCACCCGTTCCTCGATGGTGCCCGCCGACACCAGCCGGTACACGTTGACGGGGCGCGTCTGGCCGATCCGGTGGGCGCGGTCGACGGCCTGCGCCTCGGCGGCCGGGTTCCACCACGGATCGCATACGAAGCAGTAGTCGGCCTCGGTGAGGTTGAGCCCGAATCCGCCGGCCTTGAGGCTGATCAGGAACACCTTGGTCTCCCCCGAAGTGAACCGCCGCACGGCGTCGGCACGTTCGGCGGCATTCATCGACCCGTCGAGGTAGCTGTAGGCGATACCCACCTTGTCCAGGTGCGCGGTGAGGATATGCAGGAAGCGGGTGAACTGACTGAACACGAGCGCGTTGTGGCCTTCGGCGACCAGTTCGGGCAACTGTTCGGTGAGATAGTCGACCTTCGATGAGGAGACCCCGTGGTGCGATTCGTCGACGAGCGCGGCGTGCAGGCTGAGCTGACGCAGCAGGCTGAGCGAACGGAACACCTGAAAGCGGTTCTTCTCCCAGTCACCGAGCAGCCCGAGCACTTTCTGCCGTTCGCGGGCCAGCCGGGTGTCGTAGATCTTGCGGTGCCGCGACGAGAGATCGAGCACCAGCGCCTGTTCCTGCTTGGGCGGCAGATCAATGGCGACCTGATCCTTTGTGCGCCGCAACATGACCGGCTTGATCCGCCGGCGCAGCACCCCCAGTCGCTCGGGCGTCGAATGCGATTCGATGGGTTTGCGGAAGTAGTCGGTGAACGCCACCGGCGACGGGAACAGTCCGGGCGCGGTAACACTCAGCAGCGACCACAATTCCATCAGATTGTTCTCCATCGGGGTGCCGGTGATGGCGAGTTTGAATCCCGAATCGAGCCGCCGCGCGCACTGATGAGTTTTCCCGGTGTGATTCTTGATGAACTGCGCCTCGTCGAAAATCACTCCGCTCCAGGAGTATTCGTTGATCTCGTCGAACAGTAGGCGCAGTAGTGTGTATGAGGTGACCACCACATTGGTACCGGTCGCCTGCTGATCGAAGCTCTTCCCGGTCTTTGCCCGGGTGGCCGTCACGGTGGCCACTTCCAATTCAGGTGCGAACTTTCGGCATTCGGCGGCCCAGTTGGCGACGACGGAGGTCGGTGCGATCACCAGGAAACTCGTGTGCGGATCCTCGGCCACCGCGCGGCTGATGAGCGCGAGCGCCTGCACAGTCTTGCCCAGGCCCATGTCGTCGGCCAGGATACCGCCGAGTTCGTTGTCCCACAGGAAGTTCAGCCAGTCATATCCCGACCGCTGATAGTCGCGCAGGTCGGCACGCAGTTCGTTCGGCGGATCGAGCCGATGGGGCGGAACGGCCGATGCCAGCGCCGACATCCGCTCCTGCCAGCGCGCCAGTTGTTCGTCGACCACCCCGAGTGCGAGCAGTTCCTCCCAGAAGGTCGCGTTGAGCGTTCCGGAGTGCACCTTGCCCGATTCGATCTCGCCGAGTGCCCGCGCCTCGGCCAGCAGGTCGGCCAGCTTGCGCAGTTCCGGGGTGTCGAGGGAGAAATACACACCGTCGGCGAGCAACATATGCGTTGCACCGGAGACAATTTCGCGGATGACATCGGCAACGGGCACCGCCGTGGTCCCCACCGTGACGGTGATCCCGAGACTGAACCAGTCGTTGCCGAATTCGCCGTCCTCCGAGGAGAATTCAATGCTGGGAGCAGCACCGGCGGGCCGGTAGTCCATGTCGAGCCGGTTGTCGACGATCACATCGGGATGTTCGTCGAGTTCGGGAAGCGCCTCCACCACGAGAACAGCCGTCTCGACACCGGAAAGTTCCATCGGTACAAGGAGACTCACGATGCTCGACGCCGCGATGAGCGCCTCGGCCGATTGACCGCTGAGCAGCAGGTCCAGCTCGTCCAGCACAGCGACCGAGGATTCACGATACAACCGGCGCTGCCAGTATTCCCTCGCATGCACCGCCCACGCCCGGCACATCCAGGCCGTCGCCGACAACTCCGGCCGCAACGACTCCCACAGCGCGGCCTCGGCCGCCTTGTCGCGATAGGCGACGGTCACCGCCTCCGCCGGATCGAAGACGTGCCGCGTGTCGTTTACCTGGTATCCGATGCTCCACGACAGCCGCGCACCACCACCGGTTCCCGGCGACAGCGTCAGCACCGCGAACGGACCCTCGATGCGGGGTGGGGCGAACAGTTGCTCGTCGTGCACGTGCACACTGCGCGCCCGCGACAGCCGCGGCAGCACCTCGGCCGAAAATTCAGGCAGATCGTCGGCCGGGATGAGCACGTCCTCCCCCGTGCGGGCGGCGTCGAGCTCAGCCGTACTGGGCACCGGGTCGAAGGCCGCGAGGAGCAGCGTGCCGTCGCGAACGGTCCACAGCCCATGCGTCTTACGTGCCGGACCGAGCAGTCCGCGCACCTCCCCGGCAGGCAGCGGGTCGGCGTCACCGATCTCGAACACCGTGGTCAGCTGCGCCCCCGTCGCGTGCGCCCGCAGCGTGTAGCTGAGCCGGGTGGTGGTCACCCGCACGGACGTGGCACGCAGCGCGGGATCGGCGATCAGTGTCACCCCAGCCCGCTGCGCCGCCTCCAGCAACGTCCAGAACGTGACAGGTGCCTGGGACAGACCGACCCGCTCGGCGCCATAGGAGTACGAGTTGCCGGTGAGCGCTCTGTGCAATGCGGTGACGGCGATCTCCTGGGCGGGTGGAAAGTCCCAGCCCCGCGAATCAAGCACGTTCGCCCACGAGGCTCCCGTCTTGATCCACTTGCCACGTTTGCCCATGGTCATCGGATACAGCATCAGCATCGGGTCCGAGCTGCCGGCCAACTGCGCGAAGTAGCCGTTCGGTGTTTCCACGCCGAAGCACAGCGCGAGCGGACGAACCTGCGACGATGTGTCCGCGACCCCGGGTTCGGTCTCCGCCAGCACTCCCGAGAACATCGTCCGCCAGGACACCGTGGGCGGGGGGCGCGTCGCGCCGCCGCGGGCCGCCACCAGTAGCAACGCCACCCCGTGTTTGCAGAACATCCCCACCGGGCACGTACACCTGGCGTTCGCGATCGTGCGGGACGACGGGACACCGTTGAACGTCACGGTGACCTGGTAGATCTCCCGCCCCGAACCCCGGCACGTGCCGGTCAGTTCGCCGCGCTGGTTCCAGCCGTACTCCAGGACCATGCCGGTGTTGGAGTATCGGGTGCCCTTGTTCATGGCACCACCGCCGAACCGCCGCAGCAGTTCGGCAGGCGCGATACGCAGCAGGTCCCCGGTCACCCGGCCAGACTACGTGCCCACTACGACATCAGTGACGGTCAGGCGGGGCTCGCAAGACTGATCGACAGGCCGATCGTGCCACCCTTGCCACGTCGCAGGGTGCTGCCGAGCACGGTGATCCGCCCGGCGACCCCGTACTTCGCGATGATAAGTCCGCGCGCCCGTTCGGTGCCGGCGGCGTCGAGAATCTCGGCCCGTCCGGACACAGGTTCGCCCGTGAGGACCTTGCCCCGGGCGTCGCACGCCTGCACGATCACCTCGGGATTGCGCCGGATTCGCTTGACCTTCCACGACTCGGTGCGCGTCCACATCACCAATCGATCCCCGTCGAGCGCCGCCCACAGCGGCGTCGACACGGGTGTCCCGTCCTTCCGAAACGTCGTCAGCGCAACATACTTCGCGGTCCCGGCCTCACCGAATCCAGACATCCCCCCACCCTACGCGCCCAAGACCGACCTACTTCCCAGCAATCCGCCACCTTGACCCCTGAGACCGAAGCGACGAACGAACCAATCACCTCCTTGATCCCTGAGGCCGAAGCGACGAAGGAGCGAGGGTCACGAAGGGTCCGGCGACCATTCGACACCTGACGCGACCACCCCGGAGGCGACGGCAGTGCCCGCAGGAATTACCTCGCGGGCACCGCCGGCTATCAGCAGTCCGTAGATCGGCCGGTTACCCCAGGACCAGCCCCTCCCCGTCGGCGGACACATTGACGGGCACCACATCCCCGTCGCGCACCGTCCCGGCCAGCAACAACTTGGCGAGTTGGTCGCCGATCGCCTGCTGCACCAACCGACGCAGCGGCCGGGCGCCATACAGCGGGTCGAATCCGCGGTCGGCCAGCCACTTCTTGGCGTTCGCCGACACCTCCAGCCGCAGCCTGCGCTGGGCCAGACGCTTGCCGAGCTGCCCGAGTTGGATGTCGACGATGGACACCAGCTCTTCGGCGCTCAGTGCGTCGAAGATGACGACGTCGTCGAGGCGGTTGACAAATTCGGGTTTGAACGCCGAACGCACCGCGGCCATCACGAAGTCCTTGTCGCCACCCGACCCGAGGTTGGACGTCAGGATGAGGATGGTGTTGCGGAAGTCGACGGTGCGGCCCTGCCCGTCGGTGAGCCGGCCTTCGTCGAGCACCTGCAGCAGCACGTCGAACACGTCCGGGTGCGCCTTCTCCACCTCGTCGAACAGGACGACGGTATAGGGGCGACGACGGACGGCCTCGGTGAGCTGACCACCCGACTCGTACCCGACATACCCCGGAGGTGCACCGACGAGCCGTGCAACGCTGTGCTTTTCGCCGTACTCACTCATGTCGATACGCACCATGGCACGCTCGTCGTCGAACAGGAACTCCGCCAGCGCCTTCGCCAGTTCGGTCTTGCCGACACCGGTGGGCCCGAGGAACAGGAACGACCCGAGCGGCCGGTTCGGGTCGGCCACACCGGCACGGGCCCGGCGGACGGCATCGGATACCGCGGTGACAGCATCCTTCTGCCCGATGACCCGTTGTCCCAGTTCATCTTCCATGCGGAGCAGCTTGGCGCTCTCACCTTCGAGCATGCGACCGGCGGGCACACCGGTCCACGACGAGACGACCTCGGCGACGTCGTCAGGGCCGACCTCCTCCTGCAGCATCACGTCCTGCCCCGGTGCGGCACCGGTCTTCTCGACGGCGGCGTCGAGTTGCTTCTCCAGGCCGGGGATCTTGCCGTACCGCAGTTCGGCGGCCTTACCCAGGTCACCGTCGCGTTCGGCCCGATCAGCCTGTCCACGAAGACGATCGAGCTCCTCACGCAGATCACGCACCGAGTCGATGGCGGTCTTCTCACCCTGCCAGCGGGCTGACAGCTCGTTCAGCTTCTCCTTCTGGTCGGCCAGTTCTTGCCGCAGCTTTTCCAGCCGTTCCTTGGATGCCGCATCGGTTTCCTTTTGCAGCGCAAGCTCTTCGACCTCCAGGCGGCGGACGATCCGCTCCACCTCGTCGATTTCGACGGGGCGCGAGTCGATTTCCATCCGCAGCCGGGAGGCGGCCTCGTCGACGAGGTCGATGGCCTTGTCGGGCAGGAACCGCGAGGTGATGTACCGGTCGGAAAGTGTTGCGGCGGCAACCAATGCGGAGTCGGTGATGCGCACGCCGTGGTGCACCTCGTACTTCTCCTTGAGGCCGCGCAGGATACCGATGGCGTCCTCGACGGACGGCTCACCGACGTACACCTGCTGGAAGCGCCGTTCGAGGGCGGCGTCCTTCTCGATGTACTTGCGGTATTCCTCGAGCGTCGTCGCACCGACGAGGCGCAGTTCCCCGCGCGCGAGCATCGGCTTGATCATGTTGCCCGCGTCCATCGCCGAATCGCCGGTGGCACCGGCGCCGACGATGGTGTGCAGCTCATCGATGAACGTGATGACCTGTCCGGCGGAGCCTTTGATCTCGTCGAGGACCGCCTTGAGGCGTTCCTCGAATTCACCACGGTACTTGGCACCGGCGACCATCGAACCGAGGTCGAGGGAGATGACGGTCTTGCCGCGCAACGACTCCGGCACGTCGCCGGCAACAATGCGCTGGGCGAGCCCTTCGACGATGGCGGTCTTGCCGACTCCGGGCTCGCCGATGAGCACGGGGTTGTTCTTGGTACGCCGACTCAACACCTGCACGACGCGGCGGATCTCGGAGTCTCGGCCGATGACCGGGTCGAGCTTGCCTTCGCGGGCGGCGGCGGTGAGATCGGTGGAGTACTTCTCCAGCGCCTGATACGTCGATTCGGGGTCTGCGGAGGTCACCCGTGCCGTACCCCGTACGGACACGAACGCCTCGCGCAGCGCCTGCGGGGTCGCACCCTGGTTGTGCAGGAGTTTCGCGACGTCGGAGTCCCCGGTCGCCAGGCCGACGACGAGGTGTTCGGTGGAGACGTACTCGTCGTTGAGTTCGCCGGCGAGCTGTTGCGCGGCGCTGACAGCCGCGATCGACTCGCGGGAAAGTTGTGGGGTCGCGCTGGCACTGGCGACGGTGGGCGCGCGGTCGACGATCGCCTGGGCCAGTGTCCGAACCGTCGACGGGTCCACTCCGACAGCCTTGAGCAGCGGCGCGGCGATACCGTCGGACTGATCGAGCAGTGCCACCAGGATGTGAGCGGGACGCACGTCCGAGTTGCCGGCAGCGGTCGCGGCCTGCACGGCGGCGCTCAGCGCCTGCTGCGTCTTGGTCGTGGGGGTGAAGCTGTCCACTTCGCTTCTGCCTTTCTCTTTAGTCCAACAGACTCAAGTATGAGCCTACAGAGTCGACAACACCAACAGACTTGAGCGTATTCCACTCAACTCATGATTCGGCACTTAACCTTCAACGAACCGTCTGCTCATTGAAGTTTGACCTATAAACTTCAATGATCCGCCTGACGATTCACAGAAAGGTCACAACCTTCAACGATGGCCGAACTCATCCACCGGCACTGGCAACCCGCTGACCAGTCAGGCCTGGTCGCGGCAGACCGTCGTGGTGGCCGATACTCGGCGTACGTCCCCGACATGCTGTGCGGACGCCCACTGGCCCTCGATGGCGCCCTCGGAGCATCAGCTGCCGCCGCCGAACGGGCAATCCGGGGCCTCTCCGTGCTCCCCGGCTCACGTGGCCTGGCGGCGATCTCCCGGCTCCTCACCCGTTCGGAGGCCATCTCCAGTTCGATGATCGAAGGCATCGCACCGTCGCCGCAGCAGGTGGCGCTCGCCGAACTGGGCCTGACCGAGAAGGTCCGGGGTCTCAGCGACAAGGCGAAACTGGTCGCAAACAACATCGCCGTCCTGCGCACAGCGTCCGGTGAACTCGTGAGCTCACCAACCATCACGATCACCGACATCGAGGCGCTGCACGATGGTCTGCTGCCGGACGACCGGCATCGAGGAATCCGCACGGTCCAGAACTGGATCGGAGGTTCGAATTGGAATCCACTGAGCGCGCAGTTTGTTCCGCCACCACCGGAGATGGTCCCCACCCTGGTCGATGATCTCGTCCGGTACATGAACGGCGCCTCGCACGGGCCACTCATCCAGGCGGGCCTGGCTCACGCGCAGTTCGAGACGATCCACCCGTTCACCGATGGGAACGGACGAGTCGGCAGGGCCCTGATTCACACGGTCCTGGCGCGTGGCGGGCTATCGCCCGACGCCGTCCTGCCCGTCAGCCTCGTGCTGGCAACGCTGAGTGACCGATACGTCGAAGGCCTGAACAGCTACCGATACATTGGACCCGCAGACCGAGCCGAGGCGGGTAACGGACAAACGGCGTGGCTGACGTTTTTCGTCGAAGCGGCATCCATCACCATCGACCAGGCCGCACAGCTCGCGGCCGATGTCTCGGCACTGGAAACCGCATGGCATCACAAGGTCCACCAGAACAGAGCTGAGCGCGGACTGCGGACGACTCTGCGCGCCAACTCGGCAGCGCAACGCATGTTGTCGCTCCTCCCGGAAGCACCCGTGCTCACTGCACGCTCAGCCGAACGACTGATCGACGCCTCCTTCAACACCGCCCGCAACGCACTCGAAGAACTCGCGGACGCAGGAGTACTCACTCGCAAGGTCATCGAACGCGGAACCACCGGCTACCTGGCCCACGACATCCTCGATCTCGTCGGCATCACCGAACGCCGTCTCGCGAGCACCCAGTTCGACACCCGCACCTCACCACCGTCCCGACCGGCTCCCGCGCGACCACCGACACGGGAATAGGCAAGCCGCCATCAGAGTGTGTGGGCGCCATGGGCCTTTGTGCAGCGGGCGGGTCCCAGACCGCTGGTTCAGGTGGATCGGTCGATGGGGAACTGCCTGAGCGTCACAGGTAATCGTGCACAGTGATGGGTGGGGCTCGCGGCGTGACCGGCAGCCCCTGACTTGTCTGAATCAGGACTCAACAAGCGCTCGATCCTACGGACGACCAGAACTCCACCCAACCAAGGCCCGGACTACCCGGACTGGAGTTTTCGGCCCCGCGCACTGACGTGCTATAGTGGCTGAGTCCGAGTGAACGGACATAGAACTTAAACAAGGGTAGTAACCCTCAAGGGGCGCGGCTTCGGTCGCGCCCCTTCTTTTTTCCACGACTCAGGGGGATAGTCGTTGAGCAGCCCAGGTACTGATCCTGCTTCAGCGTACAGTCGGCACGTCAATGCCAGATTCCGGGACTTCACCAACCCGAGAACTCCCTGGTCACGACGGTTGTGGGATGTGGGTACATTCCTGACACTTGAAGAACTTCATGAAGTCGGACAATGGCTTGACCGGCAGGTACTCAGCCCCTCTGCCGTTAACTGGTTGCAACGTAGCCTAGAGGCGCGGCTTGGCCAGGACGCGGCGTTCGGCTCCAAAGAGCTCCGACAGCAGCTGACCCAGTGTCTCCGGTCAGACCTCACCGTCCGGTCTGATGGTCGGCGCCGCCTACGTCATGTCATCGACGTCGCGCGGCCCGGATATCTCGACCGGTGGGCAGCGCAGGTCGCCCTTGACGAGCCTCCCGGTGCTGAACGTGCGGCTCGCGCAACTGCGGCCCATCTCCTCGATTCCGGCCACAGTCTCGTGGGCCTACGACGCTGGTTGGGCGAGCACTCACAGTGCTCCGCCGTCGACTTGCTCGTACAAGCTGCCGAACTCGCGGACAAAGGTCCCCGCATGTTCAGTATCTGGGTACGAGTGAACGATCTTCCAGAAATCGTCCGCTTGGCAGATCCCCTGCCCCACTTCACACGTCACGCTAGTCTACCGGGTCCGATCGCCGACAAGTTGAGAAGTCTCGATTCCATACCGGCGCTCGGCGCATTCAACTACACCGTGGAGGCCCGCGATGCTGAGCGCGCCGTCGAGTTGGTTTCCGAGGTTATCGAGCGGATGCGTGCCCGAGCGCGGTTTGCTCATTCGAACCGTCACATCGTGTTTAGTAGCGAGGTGTATGTCGAGACAGAAGATCGCTTCATTGAGCTACGCGTTCCCGACCGCAATGCCGCAATCATGTCTCTGGTGACCGAAGGGCAGTTGCTCGATGTCATCCCCGCGAAAACCTATGCGGCAGAACGGCATGCCATCGATGACGCGCTGGAACTGGCGGCACCACTCAACTCAGGAGGGCTGGCTCCCGCGATCTCAGGTGCGTGGGCAGCGCTGGAGGCGTTGTTGACCGACTCTCAGGACAGCGACAAGAAGGAGGGCAAAGTCGGCGCTGCCACTCACGCGGCCCGGTTGGTCGCATGTTCGTGGCCAAGAGCTGAACTGACCGCCCTGTCGTACCGAATCGACCCAGAAAGGGGAACCGGCCGCGAGTTGTCCGCGCGTCTTGATGTCGCGGAGACGAATCGGGATAGATCCCAGATCATCGCCGACCAGTTGCGTAACACTGGACAGATCCCACTGCTCCGAACTTGGCGACTACCCAGCGACGCGGCCGCCGTAACCCGAATGAACCGACTTCTCGCGAATCCCACAGGAATGCTCACCCAGGTCAGCGACTACGTGGAGGGATCACTGCGTCGTATGTACCGGTGTCGCAACGTCATCGTCCACGGAGGATCAACTCGGGGAGACGTCTTGGACTCGACGCTTCGAGTGGTTGCTCCGCTGGTCGGGGCGACGCTCGACCGCATCACACATGCTCATATCGTTCTCGGCATCGAACCGCTCGAACTGGCCACCAGAGCGGATGCGGCCGTAGCTTTGGCGTCAGATCACTCCATGGGTCCTCACATAGTCGATCTGCTTGGGAGGCGATGACGCCGATATCCGGGCGGCTGATCAGCCGCCCCACCCAGCAACGTAGCCGGCATCATTGACGGGTGACGACAGTCGCCAAAGATCCCGACGGCCTGCAAATGCGGGTTGCCCTGAGCTGACGTCCCGTCCTGGGTGTCCGGCGATCGACTCATCGGCACCGCTACTCATCACGGCCGGAACCCTCCGGGACGAAGCCGATTTCGTGTTCTACGCCGACGGTGGAACCTTCGGTCAGGTCCCCGACCTGTGCCTGCCCCTGATCGATGCGACCGGATGGAGAATGATGCGTTTCCCGACGTCGGTGGCCACCGAGACCGCGTTCTTCGACGGCGAACTGTACCGCTACGCCGTCAATGGAAGTACCGCACTGCCAGACAGGGCCATGCCACCTGGGTTAGACTGTCTAGCAATAGATTTCGGACGGACTGCCGGGCTACATTCAGTGCGCAGGTCCCGAGCCCCACTGCCCCAGGACCTGCAAACCTACTACAACTCCTTCTCCGCGAACGCCACCATCGCGTCGCGGACGAACGCCGCGAACTCCCGGCCGTCGACCGAGTAGGTCTTGCCGAACCGCGGGTCGTCGACGTACATCTGGCCCAGACCCGTGAACGCCTCGGCCGACGGGGCCGTGCCGCCCCAACTCGCCCGAATCCATTCGTACTGCCGCCGGGCCAGCGCCTGCACCTCACTACCGTGGACATCGAGCCCGCGCGCCGAAGCATCGGCGAAACCCTTGATCAGCGAGGATGATTCGTCCTCGAAAGCCTTCCGGCCGGCGCCGTCGAGCGACCGCCACCAGGTGTCGGAAGCGGTATAGGCCTCCTCGCCCCACCGATCCACAACCTCGTCCTTGTACTGCGTGTGGTCGAATCCGTTGAACATCGTGTCAGCCACGAGCTGTTCCCCTTTCTCCAGTGCTTTGATGGTTGACCGCACCGATTCAACGACAGCCGCGAGCCGGGCACGCTCGGATTCGAGCTTCTCGACATGAGCACGCAACGCCTCGACGGCGTCGACACCCGCGTCGAGTACGTCCCCGATCTCGCGGAGCCCAACTCCCAACTCCCGCAACACAAGAATGCGTTGCAGGCGCACCAGTGCATCCTCGTCGTAGAGCCGCACCCCACCGGCGCCGGTTCCCGTCGGAAGCAGTATCCCGACCTGCTCGTAGTGACGCAGCGTCCGGCTCGTCACGCCCGACGACCGCACGACCTCCTGGATCGTCCACTGCTCGCCGGTCATGTCGCCGCCCTTCATCAAGTGTCATCTCTTCGGTACCTCACTCACCCTGCCGGTTGACGCCGCGTCAAGCGCAAGCTTGACCATCTGACCACCCGTGGGTATGAGAGGCTCGCAGGTATGCCGCCGGAGCGTGTTCACGAGTCACCGTCGAGACCGTCGACGGTGTGGATCGTCGTCACGGCCGTCGGCGTCATGCTGGTCGCGGCGAATCTACGGCCCGCGGTCGTGTCCGTGGCACCGCTGGTCTCCGACATCCGGCATTCGACCGGATTCAGCAGCGGAACCGCCGGCCTGCTGACGACGCTGCCGATCCTGTTCTTCGGACTCGTCGCCCCGTTCGCGCCGTGGCTCGCGGCCCGATTCGGGTTCGAACGCGCCGTCTTCGGATCGATGGTCGTGCTGATCGCCGGCATCATGCTGCGCGCGATCCCCGGAACGCCCTGGCTGTTCGCCGGTTCCGCGGTAGTCGGTGCGGCCATCGGTGTATGCAATGTGATTCTGCCCGGTCTCATCAAACGCGACTTCTCCCACAGCGCCGGCATGATGACCGGGCTGTATTCGATGACGATGACCGGCGGAGCCGCGGTGGCGGCGGCGTTCACCGTCCCCATCGACGACCGGTTCGGCGGCGACTGGCGAAAGGCGTTGGCGTCGTGGGTGATTCTGGCGATGGTCGCCGTCGTCGTATGGATACCTCAGCTGCGGCAAACGCATTCGGGTTCATACATCCGCCCCGCCCCGCTGTGGGGAAACAAGATCGCCTGGGCCATCACCATTTTCATGGGATCGCAGTCGTTCGTCTTCTACACCTTCGTGGCATGGATCCCGACATACCTCACCGATCGTGGCTACGACCGGACCGAGGCCGGCACCGTCCTCGCCGCCGGTCAGTTCGCCGCGATCGTCGGTTCGCTGGTGATACCGATCGTCGCCGGCCGATTCGCCGATCAGCGCTGGGCCGGGATCGTCACCGTCTGCAGCAGCGCGGCCGGACTGCTCGGACTGCTCTGCACCGACGTATGGGCGGCGTTCTGGTGCATGCTCGTGCTGTTCGGCCCCGGCTCGGCGCTCGGCCTGGCCCTGCTGTTCATGGTGCGCCGCAGCAGGTCTGCGGAACAGACCAACCAGGTGTCGGGGATGGCGCAATGTCTCGGCTATGTACTCGCGGCGGCCGGACCGTTCGGGCTCGGCGTCGTCCACGATGTCACCGGGTCGTGGGCGGCGGCATTCTCGGTGATCGCGGTGGCCCTGTGCACCCAGACCTGGGGCGGATGGGTGGCCGGACGAAACGTCCATATGACGGCCGAGTGAGCACCGCGCACCTCAGCGAACCCGGACGTACCGCCCCGGCTCGGCGAGTTCCACCTGCTGCACACCGACCAGACGTTCCACATGAAGTTGTGCGGTACGTAGCTCGACGGCACTCACGTACGGGGCGTCGACGTGGGGGCGGTACACCAGCCGGTAGTCGGCAATCTCGCCGATGGTGTGTGGCTCGGTCAGGAACTCCAGCAGCCGTTCCTCGCGCCGGAAGATGATCTCGCGGTAGGCGCGCAGCCGCTTGCGGAACTCATCAGCGCCTTCCACGACGCCCTTCTGGTGGAAGGTGCCGTACCAGCGCGCATCGATCGCCCCGGCCCGGTCGATCGAGGCGAGAAAGTCATCGACGCTGGAATGCAGGTCGCCGTACAGCGGCCCGAACGACGTCAGATCGATGTCGGCGACATAGAAGAAGCCGTCGGGTTCGATGAGCACACCGCTGTGTCCCGGCGTGTGCCCGGGTAGGTGGACGAGCGTTGCGGTGCGATCCCCCAGGTCGAGTACCTCGCCGTCGTCGACGCCCTGCACCCCGTGATGACGGCTCGGCAGCCCGAACTGCTCATCGATGATCCGTGCCACCTCCGGACGGTCGGCCGGGTCGAGGCCGTACGAATCGAGCAGAACCTCCAGCGACGCAACAGCTTCGACATCCCGGTGATGCGTGTAGACCGGCGCGGAAAAGTACCGCAGCCCGGCGATGTGGTCCTCGTGCGCATGACTGATCACCACCGCATCGGCCCGCACCGACCCGTCGACACCTAGTGCCGGATCGATCAACAGTTGCTGCGCCGACCCGGCCACCAGCACCGAATTGCCATACGGGAACGCCCCACGCTCCTGCCCTTCGAGAACCGTCACCGCACCGAACACCCGATCCGAAACCATGCCTTCGGGTCTATCAGACCCGAGAGCATCATTGAGGAGAATGTCCGAGGCCGCAGCTACATTGCGACTGTGAAGGACAACAACGTCTATAAGGCCGGTCCCGCCGCGGACCCCGACGACATCGACTTGAACGTCGGTCGAGAGGCGCTCACTCTCATGCATCTCGAACAACCACCGGGGTGCCTCACACCCGCGCAGATCGCGTTCGCCCTCGGCAACGATCCCGACTACATCGACGCGCTGATCGCGCACGACGACGACCAGTCGTCGGTGTGGAGCGAATCGGCGCTCCACGTACGCAACGTCGGCGGCGACCCGGACGAGGTCGAGGTGCATCTGATCGAGGCCCGTGCCTGGGGGTCGACCGCCCAGACCAAACGGGGCGCGCTGGCCTGGCTCGAAAGCCCCCCCGCCGCACCCCCCGTCGACTTCCTGCTCGATGACGAACTTCTCGCCGTTCGGCGTGCCGGTGACTCGAAAGTCCGCGCATGGCGTGAATGTTCAGGTCCCGAGTGCACCGAAGAATCTCGGGAATGTCCGGCGCACGGAACCAGGGTGGTCGAGTTGGAAGACGCGTACGACCGATCCGTCGAGACTCTCCGCGCCCGCTTTCTGGTGTTGTCACGAGCCAACGACAAAGTACCTGAGGCCGTACCCGGCTCGACGGCTCGCTGATCTGCCGACCACCCCTGCGCAGTGACCGCGCAACGCACACACATTGCCGACAACTCTGGATTCCGGAACCGGAAGCAAGCCTTCATCGATGTCAGAGCCGTCACGATTGAGTCAGCACATGTCGCCTCAGAGTGACTTATCCGCATTTCCTGTCGGGGTCGATGGCGTGGACGACCTTGCGGCCGATTCCGGCGAGCACGCGGATCTCGTCGGCGTCGAGGGTGTCGATGAGCAGGCGCCGCACCTCGCGGACGTGGGCGGGGGCGGTCAGCTGGACCTTCGCGTAGCCGGCGTCGGTCAGGGTGGCGTTGGTGCGTCGTCCGCCGCCGGGGACCTGGCGCCGGGTCAGGTAGCCGGCGTTTTCCAGCCTTTTGGCGGTGTGCGAGAGACGTGACAGCGACGACGACGCGAACCGCGCGATCTCGGTCATCTGCATCGTCCGGTCCGGTTGTTCGGACAGCACCGAGAGCACCATGTATTCGAACATACTCAGCCCGGAATCTCGTTCGAGTTGCGCGTCGAGGGCGGTGGGCAACTGGACCATCAACGCAGCGACGGCGAGCCACGCGCCGCGCTCCTCGGGGGTGAGCCACGGGGTGTCGTCTTCTGCGGTCATACCGACATCCTAACGCTACTTGACGCTTCAACAAGATCTGCTAGAGTTTCATCTTGAACATTCAAGTAGGGAGCTCGATATGAACATTCTTCTGTGGATCATCGCCGGCGTGCTCGCCGCGGTCTTCGTCGCGTCCGGCCTGATGAAGGCGACCCAGCCGAAGGAGAAGCTCGCCGCGAGTCTGCCATGGGTGAACGACTTTTCGCTCGGCACCATCCGCTTCATCGGGATCGCCGAGATCCTCGGCGCCATCGGCCTGATCCTGCCCGGCGCCACCGGCATCGCCGCGGTCCTCACCCCGATCGCCGCCGTCTGCCTAGCCGTAACCATGGTGCTTGCCGCGGTGGTCCACGGCCGTCGTGGCGAAACGCAGGCGATCGTCGTGAACGTCGTACTGCTGGCGCTCGCGCTGTTCGTCGCCGTCATGCGGTTCGGCCCCAACGCATTCTGAGCCCAACACATTCTGGGCCCGCCACACCCCATCCATCCGCGCCGCCCGAGCGGCACAGTAAGGAGCAATCATGACCATCGCCGTTTTCGGAGCCACCGGACAACTCGGCCGTCTCACCATCGACGCACTGCTGGCCCGCGGTGTGGCCGCCGACCGGATCCGCGCCCTCGGACGCAACCCCGAACGCCTCGCCGAACTCGCCGACGCGGGCGTGGCCACCTTCACCATCGACCTCGACGACGCATCGACGCTGGCCGCGCCACTGCAGGGCGCCGACGAGGTGTTCCTCATCTCGGGCAGCGAAGTGGGCAAACGGCTTCCGCAACACCGGGCCGCCATCGATGCCGCCGTCGCCGCCGGGGTTCGCCGCATCACCTACACGTCGGCCCCGCGGGCGGACGTCAGCACCCTGGTCCTGGCGCCCGAACACAAGGCGACCGAGGAATACCTCGCCGCATCGGGCCTGACCACCACCATCCTGCGTGACGGCTGGTACACCGAGAACTACCAGCCCGACTTCGGTGTCGCGCAGGCCACCGGCGTCATCGCCAACAGCGTCGGCGCCACCGCCCGTATCGCGAGCGCCCCGCGCACCGACTTCGCCGAGGCCGCCGCCATCGTCCTCACCACCGACGGCCACGACGGCAAGGTGTACGAGGTCAGCGGAGACACAGCCTGGACGTGGCCGGAGTTCGCCGAGGCCGCATCGCAGGTGCTGGGCAAGCCGATCGAATACAAGGCGATCACCGTCGACGAGGAGCGGGTCGCGCTGGCTGCCGCCGGGTTGCCCGCACCGGTGGTCGATCTCGTCGTGGGCCTGAACGAGGGCACCCGAGACGATCAGCTCTCCCTGACCACCGGCGACCTGTCCCGGATTCTCGGCCGGCCCACCACCCCGATCGTCGACACCATGCGGTCCTGGGCATAGGCGTACCCGGGTGTAGCCCAGCCCGTCACCCGGCGCGGGCACGACGGCCGAACACTGCGCCGGGCGCGATGACGACCCCTGTGTAGTGTGCTTGCCAGGAGGTGCCATGTCGTTACCAGCACGGGACCCCGAAATAGCGTCGGCACCAAGCAATCTCGCCGACAAGAATCCGACCGGAGACCACCCCGACGACGTGGCTGTCCCGCGCGCAGATGTCAGTGCCGGGCGGGCCCTCGCGATTGTCGCGGTGCTGTGTTTCGGTGGCCTGGTCGCGGCGGTGATGCAGACACTGATCATCCCGATCCAGCCGGAACTGCCCACCACCCTCGGCACGACCATCGAGAACGCGTCGTGGGTCATCACCGCCACGCTGCTCGGTGGTGCCGCCCCGAGCATCTGACGTCGATGGCGGTGGCGACGATGGGTGTCGGTGCCGGCATCGGCCTGCCGCTGGCCGCATGGATCAGCGAGTCCGCCGATTGGCATGTGTTGTTCTGGATGTCGGGGGGACTCGGTGTGATCGTCCTGGCGCTCACGCTGGTGGTGGTCCCGCACATCGACGACGCCGTCGGCGGACGGCTCGATCTGATCGGCGCGCTCGGATTGTCGGCAGGTCTCATCGCTGTGCTGACCGCGATCACCAAAGGCAACCACTGGGGCTGGTCGGCACCGATCACCTTGGCATTGCTCGCCGGCGGGCTGGTCGTCCTACTGGTGTGGTGCTGGTACGAACTGCGCCACGACGACCCGCTCGTCGACCTGCGCACCACCGCCCGTCCGGCGGTTCTGTGCACCAACATCTCCTCGATCGCCGTCGGATTCGGGATGATGGCGCAGTCCGTCGCCATCCCGCTGCTGCTGGAATCACCGACCGCTACCGGCGCGGGGCTGGGCCAGACCGTACTGCAGGCCGGTCTGTGGATGGCGCCGTTCGGCGGCATGATGCTGTTGATGTCGCCGGTGTCGGGGACGCTGATCCGGCGGATCGGCGGCCGGTCCGCCTTCCTGATCGGCGCCGCGCTGCTCGGCGCCGGATATGTTCTGGCCCTGTTCCTGATGGACACACCGCTGCAGATCATGGCCGCCACCGTCGTCTGCGCGGCGGGCGTCGGCGTCGCCTACTCGGCGATGCCCACACTCATCATGGACAACGTGCCCGCCGCCGAATCCGGTGCGGCCGTCGGCCTCAACGGCCTGATGCGGTCGATCGGAACGACATCGGCGTCGGCGGTGATGGCCATGGTGCTGACCGGTTCCACGGTCACCGTCGCCGGCCACCACTACCCCGACCAGTCGGCGTTCCGCTGGTGCTTCGTGATCGGTGCCGGCGCCTCGTTCCTGGGATTCGGAATCGCACTGCTGATCCCCCGGAACAGCGACGGGACCTTGTGACCTGCGCCACTGTGATCGTCCCCACTTTCGATTCGCTATCACAAACTTGCAGGTATGCACCGGCCGAATGTGAACGGTGACTACACTGTTCGCGTGCCCGCGCCGCAGAGTTCCCGCCGGTCGGCGACGATCGCGGAACTCACCGACGCGCTCACCGCAGCCCTCAACGGCGTCCCCCGCGCGCACCGGACGCTGGTGATCACCGCAGGGCCCGGCACCGGAAAATCCCATATCCTGCGCGAGCTGCTCGACGCCCTGCCCACTCAATCCGCGCTACGACTCGGCGGGGCAGTCTGCACGGTGCGCCGCGCGGAGGCCGACGACCTGTCCTGGCGCAGGCCCTACGCCGTCGCCGCGGCCCTGCTCGGCCGTGACATGTACGCCCCCGTCCCCGACGATCTCGCTGACGACCTTTACACGTGCGTCGACGACATGTGTGCCCTGGGGCCCGTCGTGCTGGCCGTCGACGACGCCCACCACGCCGATGCCGCCAGCCTCGAACTCTTCACCAGGCTCACCGGCGCCGCCCGCGATCTGCCGCTCGTGCTGATCCTGACCCGTCGGCAGCTACCTGCCCGCGAACAGCTGACCCGCCTGTTGTCCCTGCCGGATGTCCGCGAATGGTACGTGCCGCCGATGTCGAAGGCGGAACTGATCAGCCTGGCTGCCGGGACCCTGCATGCCACTCCCGGTGCCGGTGTCGGGGCGGTCCTCGAGCGTTCGGGCGGCAATCCCATGCACGCACTCTCGCTGCTGCGGTCATTGCGCCAAACCGGCGGCCTACATGTGATCGACGGTGTCGCCACGGTCGATCCGGACGGCGTCGCGGGCGTCCACGCCGGTATCAAGGAAGCGATCGGATCTCATCTGGCGCTACTGGATCCCGCGGCCCGCGAACTGACCCAGAAGCTCGCCGTATGGGGCGGTCCGGCCACGCTCGCCGAGATCGCCGCCCTCGACGGTTCGTCCCCGGTCGGCCTCGTCGGTGCCGCCCAGACCAGCATCGACGCCGGTGTGGTGGGCACCGGTCCCGGCGACACGCTGCACTTCACCCACGATCTGTACGCCGACGTCACGTACGAACGGCTCGCGCCGGCACTGCGCACCGTCCTGCATCAGGCCGTTGCCGATCACCCGGGCGCCGGGCGCAGAACGCAGGTCGTGGCGCATCACACGGTCGCCGCCGGCACCGACGCCGACCGCAGTGCGGCGGCAGTCGCGGCCGCCCAGCGCGAACTCGGCCATGTCCCGGCGATGACCGTCGAGTTGCTCGACACCCTGCCCGCCGACGTGACGGCCTCGAAGAACCTGCGGGCGATGCATCTGAACCTCGCCACGGCCCTCACCCGCACCGGACAATTCACCCGCGCGGCACAGGTCGCCGAAGAGGGCCTGGCCCACGCCACCACCGTCGAGGAGATCACCGACCTGCACCAGGTGCTGCTGTTCGCCGTCATCACCAAAGGTGACACGGTGCGCGCCCGCGAGCTGATCGACCAGACCCTGGCGCTACCCCTCGACGAGGAGACCATCACCGAACTCACCGACCTGCGCCGGTACGTCGGCATCATGGAAGGTGCCGAACCTGTTCCGCGCCAACCGTTTTTCGACGTGGCCCACGCGCACTCCCGGCCGTTGTCCGGGGTGGTGGCCGAGTCGCTGCGTCGCATGATGCTCGGCGACCTGCACGAGTCGCTGCGCTTGATCCTGATCGCATCCCGCCGGGATGCCGACGAGGGCGCCCGCGGCGAGCACAGTGCCTCCGACGCCGACATCTGGGTGCCGCTGATCGAGCAGTATGCCCACGGCGCGGGACCGGCCGCCGACCTGCTGCGATCGGTGGCCGGGCTGCGCGTCAACCGGGGCACCGACTGGATGATCGCCTACCACGAATTCATCCAGGGCGGAATCGAATTGGACCTGGGGCGGGTGACCGACGCCGCCGCCTCGTTCGACGCCGGACTCGAACGGGTGGCCACCGCCGACATGGGCTGGACATCGCTGGCCGTCGGCGGACGCATCCACGCCGCGATCCTCACCGGCGAGTTCGCCGATGCCGCCACCCGGATCGAGGAGTGGAACGCCCGCGGACTCCCCGACCAGCTCGGCATCCCGATGATCGACGCCACCGCCGTCCAGTTGCTCGAAGCGACCCGCAAACTGCGGCCGGCGGCCACCGCGGCGATGAAGGTGTGGGACCGCGCGCACACGCATGGCGCCTACATGTGGATGCCCGAATTCGGCCTCGAATGCGCCCGCATCGGGCTGCGCGCCGGCGACGAGGCACTGCTGCACCGCCTGGTCGACGACCTTGATTCGCAGCCTTACCCGCAATCAGATTGGGCTGCAAGCGATGTCGATCTCATAAACGCCATCGCGGCCACGGCGCTCTCGGGCGCCGACCCGATGACGGTTGTCGCTGCCGCGCGCAGCACCGCCGAAGCCCATGACGCGGTGGGCTTTCAGGTCGGCCGGGTCCGGGCGCTCGAGGAGGCCGCCTGCGCCGCGGCGGCGGCCGGCGACAAGGCCCTCGCCCGCGGCATCGCCCACGAGACACTGGTTCTGACCCAGGGGATGGGTGCGGTAACAATCTCCGAACGCCTGTGTTCGCGGCTGCGCCCACACGGCCTGCGATTGACCCCCAGCGCCACCCGGGAGCGGCCACAGACAGGCTGGGATGCCCTGACGCGGACCGAACGGGCCATTGCCGAATTGGTCGGCGACGGGTGTAATGGACCGGAAATAGCCGAACGCCTGCATATTTCGACACGCACCGTGCAAACGCACGTGTCGCACGCACTCACCAAGCTCGGTCTGCGCACGCGCGTCGAACTGGCCGCTTTCGTCGCAGGACGATAGCGATCCGCGCGCCTTTGGCGCTCGAATATCCGTCATGTGACGGATTTCTGTGCGTCCGTTGGCTGGCACAGTTGTGTGAGTCGTCGCACCGCGGGAGGCTACCCCGGGTGTCCCGCGGCGCGACGACCACCTGACGTTCCAGTGACCCAACCGTCCTGAGCCCGCCAACTCTTCTGAGCCCCCACGCTTCTGAGCCCTGAGGACACCGCATGAGAGTCTCGATGACGGACCCTATCGGCGCATTCGCCGGACGGCCGCACGGAAAGCCGCGGTTCAGCAGCGTCGGGAAGGTCCTCTATCTGGTCACCACCACTCCGGACGGCAACAGCGCACTCCATCAGCACAAACATCCGCTCGGGGTATCCGCGGCCGTGACGACAGACCTGCTCGGCAGGCCGATCGGCGACGCCGTCGCCGACCCGGCAGCCGGTCCCCGCATATACGTCACCACCGAGTACGACGGCAGCACCATCGTCAACGCGGTCGACCCCTCGGGCCGGAACAAGACCGTCACCATCGACGGAACTGCCTTGGGCGCAATACAACTGGCCGTACTGGAAGGACAGGGCGAGGACGGCTATCTGTATCAGAACGTCGCAACCGGTAGCGGCGGCCGCACACTGGTGATCATCGACCGGGCAACCCACGCGGTGGGCAGAACGATCTCCACCAACGCACCCGCCGGGCCCGCGATCTTCCGCGACGGCAACGTCTACCTGCTTAGTTCGGGCGGCGATCCCGCGACCGACGGCACCAGCCTGGTGTGGTTCAACCCGCATTCCTTCGTGGCCGGGGGCACCATGAGTTTCACCGACCTTCAGTTCGGCGTACCCCAGATATCCTCCGGCAGTGGTACTCCCACATTGGTGACCCGTGCCGACGGCACGTACTACCTCACCCTGCTGCGCTATGACCCCGGCACCGACCGGTACACCACCAACGTCGTGCGCTACGGCGATCATCTGCTCGACGTCCGTTCCATTCCCGGCAAACACACCGGCCCGCCGCAACGGCTATCCGACGGCACGATCATCCAGGTCGTCCACGCCGACGGAATCACCCGTTACGTAATCCTCGACGGAAACCGGATCTGACCTCGATCCAGAACTCCGGTGCCCGGCCGACGAACTTCCACGAATCTATAGCCAGTTGCGGTAAGTGACCCAGGCCGGGCCGGCGTCGGGAGCGTCCTCGCGGGAGACCGCGGCCTGGATGAGGCCGTACGGGCGGTCGTCGGCGTGGAACACCTCCTTGTTGTTCTCGACGTCGTCGAACGCGGAGAAGTCGTAGACGAAGTGGTGTTTGTTGGGTGCCGACATCCGCACCTCCGCGACCAGCGGAAACTCCTCCAGGATCGCCTCGCCGATGCGGTGCAGCGTCTGCTGCAGGGCGAGTGAGTGGACGGTCGCGAACTTGGCGATCGCGATGTCGCGGATCCGGGCGAACAGACCGTCGAAGCCGAGTTCACCTGGATCGGTACCCACCAGCCGCCACTGCATCACCAGCGACGTCGCCATCACGCGGTCGTCGGTCTCCTCCAGGATCGTGTACGGATCGACGAAGAAGCCCTTGAACTCGCTGCCCGTGGATTTGAGGAGCACGAAGTCCTTCACACCCGAGACGACCCAGGTGTGCTCCTTGTTGTGGGTGACGGCCACGGTGCGCACCTCTGCCGACGCCTTCACGAACGTATGCGGATGTTCCTCGCCGTCGACGATCGCCCGCTCCCACGCGAACTCCTCCACCTCGATCAGCGCCTCGTCGACCGGTTCGATGTCGTCGACGTAGTGCGTGGCCAGCGCCAGCGCGTACTCCTCGGGCGAACTGATGCCGACCTTCTTGGCGTAGGCGTACGCGGTCTGTTTCTGCGTGTCGGTCGGCAGCACCTTGCTCTGATCACCGGTCAGATAGGCGTCGGTGAAATCACCACGCAGACAAGATGATACGTTCAGATCCCGGATCTCGTGGCGAGCGGTGTCGCGGACGATCCGGACCACCCGATTCTCGGCCTTGCCGTACTGGTTTCCGGACAGGACGATCTTTCCGGACAGGCTTTCGGACATCGGTCACGACCTCTCTGTGGTGTCCCCAAGTTCGGTATCCATATCAGACCGCACCCGTTAAACGGATGTGTCCTGGTCGTTAGCGGGATGGAACAACACCGAACCTGTTTGGCGCTGCGATCTCCGTCATGACACAGACGACCGCGACGGCGCGGAGGCGGACAGTGAACGTGCAGCCTTACCCAATGCGCCAGATCTCCGAACGCGCCAGGTCCCCAGATACGAAGGCCCCGATCAGAAGGTCCCCAGCCATGAGAACCTACAGCCACCGAACCCGACTGATCGCAGCAGCGGCGGGCGTGAGCATCGTCCTGCTCGGCGGCAACGGCACCGCCCGGGCCGACTCCTACGGCTCCGGCGAGTCGACGGGCGCCACGTCCACCAGCACGTCGGTGACGGATTCCGGCGAATCCGCCTCGTCCGGCGCACCGTCGTCCGGCGAATCCGCCACGTCCGGCGCACCATCGTCCGGCGAATCCGCCACGTCCGGCGCACCATCGTCCGGCGAATCCGCATCCGCTGAATCCGGTTCCGGCAGTGACGGTTCCGGTACAGGCGATTCGGGAGGCACCGGCTCGGGTGGCAGCGAGCCCGCCTCCGGGGGCTCGGAATCCGGGGATTCGGGGACTGCGGGCGGCGAATCAGATGACACCGACCCCGGCTCCACGAACCCCGGCTCCACCGACGCCACCGGGCAGACCGTCGACGGTGCCATTTCCGGCGAGAGTGAACAAGAACAAGGTTCTGACGCAGGCGATTCCGGCGACGCGGACACCAGAGGCACCAACACCGGAGGCACCGACACCCCGCTGACGCCCGCCACAAAGCCGGAAGCACCGCAGAATCCGGCTGCGCCGTCCGTCGGCGCCGTTGACGGACCTTCGACACCGCTGTGGCAGCCACCGGTGACCGGCGGCGCCGCCGATGAACCGGTCGATTCCGGATCCACCACATCACGGGATGCAAAGTCTTCGCCCGATGGTGCCCAGTTGACCGATGATGCCCAGTTGACCGATGACGCACTGCTATCCGACAACCCAGGCCCCGGTGGCCCCGGTGCAGAGGGCGCCGACAACGGGAAGATCACTGCGATCACCCCACCGTTGGCAACGGTGTCATCTTTACCCGTTGCACCGCAATCATTTTCGTCGCCATCAAGCATGCCGATGGCACCGGTCTCACCATCACTGAGTAGCGCCCCGCTCAGTTCCGCACTCGGTCTCCTGACATTGTTCGGCCTTCCGCTGCTCAGTGGCGGCAACTCCCCGGCACCCAGCAATCCGATCGCCTGGACGCTGCTGTGGATCATCCGGCGGCATCAGGAGCACTGGCACAACCAGGCGCCGGTCGCCGCACCCGTCGTCACCACCTCCGATCCCGAAACAGGCGTGGTCACAGGCAATCTCAACGCCACCGACCACGAGGGCGATCCGATCAGCTACCAGGTCACCACAGGCCCGACCGCGGGCGGCGTCGTCGTCAACGCCGACGGCACCTTCGTCTACACCCCCGGCCAGGGACTCCTCGACAACGGTGGGACGGACACATTCACCGTCACCGTCTCCGATGCGACCGGGCCACATCACCATCATTTCGCCATTCCGTTCTGGCTCGGGCAGACCGGGCACACCACGACCACCACCGTCTCGGTGGTCGTCGATGCCGTCCACACCAACGACGCCCCGACGCTCACGGTCAATCCGCCCACCACGGTCAACCCGATCACCGGAATCGCCACCGGCACCATCTCCGCCACCGACCCCGACAACGATCCGCTCACCTACACCGTCAACGGAAATACCAGCACTGCAAACACTTTCACCACCGACAGGGGCACCTTCACCCTCAACGGCGACGGCACGTACACCTTCCCCCCCACTGCGGCGGCCCGGTGGAACGCGTCGTTCGCCGGCGAGGACCCGGCCACACATGCCGAAACGCTCAGCATCACCGTCGACGATGGCAACGGCGGCACCGACACCCAGACCGTCACCATCGGTATCGCCCCGATCGCCGTCCCCGGCGAACCCGTCGGACAGGCGGCCACCTCCACCAACGGCCGCACTTACTTCACCACCCGTGATTTGGCAACGGGCACAACATATGTCACCTACATCGATCCGGTGACCCGGGCCACCACCACGAACGTCGTCGCCGGCAGCCCGCTCGGCGGGATTCAGTTGGGCCCCAACGGAGTCGCCTACCAGACCAGCACCGACAACGCGGGCCGGACCTACATCACCAGCTTCGGCGGGCCACTCACCGAGGTCATGCCGTACTACTACTATCGCGCCGGCCACACCCCGGTGGGGAACCTGCGGTTCGACTCGACCGGCAATGCCTACCAAGTAATGTCCGCCGCCAACGACACCGCCGTCTACGTGATCGGCGCCGACGGCATCGGCAGGCTCCACTCCATCACCAACGAAAAGCCGGTCGGTCCCGTCGTGATCGGACCGAACGGAAAGATCTACCTCACCACCGAACGGGTGGTGGCCGGCAACATGAAGACCCGAGTGTCGATCCTCGACCCGGCCGCCGGTGTGGTCAAGGCCGTCAACGCAGCGGGGGTTCCGGTAGGGACGGTGTATGTCGGCCCCGACGGGTCGGTGTACCAGGTCGGCTACATAGCGAACACCGACGAGACGACGCTGTACCGCTACTCGGCCACGCTGACCTCGCCGGATGACCTCGATGCCGACGGAAGCCCTTACGGTGGAGCCTATTTCGATGATGATGGCACCGTCTATATCCTCACCAGGCTGGACAACGGCAACACGCAGATCAACAGATTCAATTACGACTGGGGCTATGTCGGCTACTTCGACGTCGAAGGCACGCCGTCAGGCGATGTGGTCTTTCTTCCCGGAACCAACCAGGGGTACTTCGTCACCAGGACCGACGGCGCCACCCCCGGCACCTACGTGACCCACATCCACTCGGTCAATTTCGACGCGTTTCCGCCCAGCAGCACCGTCGTCATCCCGGGCGAACCTATCGGCGGCCCCGTCCTGGCGGCCGACGGCAATCTGTATCAGGTGATCACCGGGACGAACACCATTGTCCGCCGGCTCAACGGTTCCGATGTCTATCAGGTCGGCGGAACCGCCACCAGCCAGGTCGTCGGTGACGACACATACCTGTGGGTGACGACAACCGAGGGCGACGAGTCCACGGGGAAGACCTATATCCGCCGGATCAACATCGCGCTCGGTCCCCAGGGTTCCTACACCGTCGACGGAATCCCGGTGGGCACGCCGGTCATCGGCGCGGACGGCACCAAGTACCAGACCGTGGTGCGATACGACACCGATGCCGGCATCTACCGGACCACGGTCATCGCCTACAACGGGAATCTCTTCATCTACCACTTCACCTTCGACGGCCGGCCCACCACCGGCGTCCACATCGCTCCCGACGGCACCGTCACGCAGACCGTCGAGACCGGCGGCATCACTCGCGAGGTCGTCTTCAGCGGCGTCCGGCTGTGACAAGTCCGTCATTCGTACGTACCCGGCGTGGCCCGTACCTGGCAAGATGTGAGCGGTGACGACCCTCAGCAAAGGCGCCAACATCAGCCTCGACGTCCTGCAGGTCCGCGCGGCGCTGGGCTGGCGGCCCGGACCGGGCTGTCCCGACGTCGACGCGTCGGCACTCCTGCTCACTGCGGCAGGCTCGGTCCGTGACGATGCCGACTTCGTGTTCTACAACCAACCGCACCACGCCTCCGGTGCGGTGCGGCATGTCGGCAAGTCCGGGGCGGTCCAATCGGGATGCTTCGATGTGATCGACATCGACCTCGCCCGCATCGAACCGGCGATCGATCGGATCGTGCTCGCCGCATCGGCCGACGGCGGCACCTTCGGGCAGGTCCCGGACCTGTGCCTGACGCTCGTCGACGCCACCGGCCGGGAGGTCGCGCGCTTCCCGATGACCGCCACCACCGAAACCGCATTCGTCGGCGGCGAGCTCTACCGGCGTGGGGGGCAGTGGAAGTTCCGGGCCGTCGGGCAGGGCTACGATTCCGGACTGGACGGACTGGCAACGGATTTCGGCATCAGCATCGACGACGAACCGGCCCCCGCGGCTGCGCCGATTCCACCCCGGCAGGCTGTTCCGGCTACGCATCAGCCGGCTGTGGCCGTTCCACCCCCACCGGCCGCCGCGAACCAGGCACCGTCGCAGATCAACTTCTCCAAAGGCGAGGAACGGCTGCCCGTCGACATGCGTAAGCGGCTCAGCCTGCGCAAAGAGCAGATCGCGGTCTCCCTACGCAAAGCCGGCGCCACCGAACCGATCGTGGCCCGGGTGATCCTGGTCCTGGACGCGTCCGGGTCGATGGCCGGTCTGTACTCCGGTGGCACCGTCGCCACCTGCGTCGAACGCGTCGCCGCGGTGTCCGCTGTCCTCGACGACGACGCCACCATGCAGGCGTGGACCTTCGCCACCAATCCCGCCCGGCTACCCGACGTCCAGCTCGGCGATCTGCCGCAATGGATTCCGCTGCACGTGCGGCTCGGCACCATGTTCGGCGGCTTCCGGAAGAAGAAGCGCCAGAAGGAAATGGCCGCCGGACAGATCGACATGTCGAAGGTGGGTTTCGGCAACGAGGAACAGAAGGTGATCGGCGAGATCCGGGATTACGTGGCGTGCAACCCGATTCCGCATCCCACCCTCGTCCTGTTCTTCTCCGACGGCGGTGTGTACCGCAACGACGAGATCGAACGACAGTTGCGAGATGCCGTCGAACAACCCGTCTTCTGGCAGTTCATCGGACTCGGCAACGCCAACTACGGTGTGCTGCAACGGTTCGACGAAATGGCCGGCCGCCGCGTCGACAACGTCGGATTCTTCGCCGTCGACGATATCGACCGCATCAGCGATCAGGAACTGTACGACCGGGTGCTGCAAGAGTTCCCGTCCTGGATCAAGGCCGCCCGCGCCGCCGGCATCCTGCGCTGATCGGGACGTCGCTGAATCACGACGTCACAAAGCCGCGACCACCCATCTTGATCCCTGAGGCCAAAGCGGCAAAAGAGCAAGGGACCACCATCTTGATCCCTGAGGCCAAAGCCACAAAAGAGCAAGGGACCACCATCTAGATCCCTGA
>NZ_CALLZT010000200.1:0-27355 GCF_937858515.1 uncultured Gordonia sp.
GCGACGTCGGCGGGGTCGGAGTTGGCCAGGAACGAGTTGGGCTTGCGCTCCTCGTCGAGCTTGATGAGGGTGCCCGCCTCAACGAGTTGTGCGGTCAGCCGGTTCCACTCGTCGTCGCTGCCATCGGACCACACGACGGCGTCGGGCTGGGTGAGTTCGGCGATCTGGGCGACCCACTCGAGGAGTGCGGCGTGCTTGGTGGGGGCGCTGCTCGGATCCAGGCCCGGAATTGTGGCAGACGTCATCAGGTCTCCTCGAGAATGGTGATGGCCTCTGATAGCCGTCACCGGCGTTGCGTCGTTTGTCCAAGGGTACCGGCACCGAGCGGACGCTAGGTAGCCGCCCCCACGTGAGATTTTCCGCTTTTGTCCCGTGCCGGGCCAGGTCTCAGGCGAGGCGGCCCGAATCCGTGGACCGCCACGTTCCGCTCTCGGTGTCCAGGCGCTGCGTCGAATAGGTACCGTCCGCGCCGATCTCGGTGATCAGGTCGACGCGGCCGTCGGCGTCGGAATCGGTGTACACCGCCATGCCGTCCGGGCCCGGCCGGGTCAGCGAGTCGGCGATCCCGTCGGCGTCGGTGTCGATGTCGGCGGGGCCCAGATCCCACACGTCATCGCCCTGCGACAGCCACAGATGGTCCGCCGGGCCGGCCCGGGACACGTCCGTGAACTGGTTGTCGGGGTCTGGGGTTGGGGTACATCCATCGCTGTCGCCGAACATGTCCGCCTCCATGACCATCACCTGTCCTGTTCGTCGTCGGTCCCCGGTCCGGGTCCGGGAGTGTCGGCCGCTTCGGGATCGGCGAGTACCGCCAGCCGGTCGGCGAGGGCGCGGGCGAATCGCAGCCGGGCCGGATCCGCAGCCGGACTCCGCAGTCTGCCGATCTCGGCGTCGATGGCCGCCGCCCGCCGGGCCGTGTCCCGGGCGAGTCTGTCGTAGTGGCGGGCGATATGACCGGTGACCTCAAGTTCCAGCGCCGACGACCGTGCCACGACGAGCCGCTCGCAGGTGGCGCGCAATTCGGCGAGCGCCGAAGCCGTCGCCGCTCGCAGCTGGGTCCGGGCCGCGGACGTGCGTCGCACCCCGATCACCCACAGCGCGATCGCCAGGCCGGTTACCACCGTGAGTGGGGTGAGTGCCCACGCCACAGCGGACCCGGCACCCATCGATCCACCTCCGATCGCGGACACCCCGGCGGCGATGGCACGCCCCACGCCGAATCCGGTCGACACGCCGAGCAGCGCGAACAGGGCGTCCTCGGCTCCCCTGCGCGGCCCGGCCATCGTGACGGGTGGGGTCGAAACCCCCCGCCCCGCGGGCGGCGACACTGCCCGCACCGCGGGCGGGGCGACATTCAGCCGCGGCCCGATACCGGCCAGGGATACAGCGGCGGCCTCGGTCAGCCGGGCCACCGACGCCTCGGCGAACCGGCCCGCGGCCGATGCGAGCTGGGCGTCGAGCCACTTGCGGTACGCGGGTACCTCGTGCCGCTCGACGCGATCGCACCGCGCGTCGGCCGCCGCGGTCAGGGACCGCACTGTCGCGCCGAGTTCCTCGATCACCTCGGCTCGTGCCGACGCGAACTCGATCCGGGCCGCCGCATACCGTTCGGCCCGCCCGCGATCGCGGCCCGCCACCGTCCGGCGCCGTTGTTCGCCGAGGTCTCGCAGCCGAACGGATTCGTCGGGCGGCGGGGTACCGGCAGCGTCTACCGCCGCCAGCGCAACGCCCGACTGCCGAAGCCTGTAGCGCGTCCCGGCGGGTGCCGATGTCACCGTCGTCAGCCATTCGGTCAGCGCGGCGATCCCCGTGCCGCCGGCGGTGGCGGCCACCCCGAACAGCGGCAACCGCCCTGCCGGATCGAGAACGGACCGGATCCGGCGCAGCATCATGGGCCAATCCCAATAGACGTCGATCTTGTTGCACACCACCGCCACCACACCGGCCTCCCGGCGCAGCGCGGCGAGCAGTGCCACCTCTTCCTCGCCCACCGCCGCCGACGGGTCCACAACGAGGATCGCCACCGCAGGATGCGGGTCCGCGTCTGACCCGTCCTGCCATTCCCGCAGCTCAAGGTGCGGTGCGACCTGAGTGCACGCACTGATGAGGCTCGACACTCCGGTGCCGCCGACTCCGGCGACGGTACCGGTCCGCCCCGGCGTCGCCAGCTCCGACACGTCCAGGCCGGTCACCGAACGGATCTCCGCAATCGTTTCCGTATCCAGAGTCGCGGTCACCGGGCCCGACCCAGGCCCGCGAGGAGGAGTTCAGCTGCGGTCCGCTCGTCACCGCGGGCCGCGATCCGCTCTGCGACAGCACCCAGACGACGGTCGCGGGCCGCGGCGACGGCAGGCGCACATGCGGTGATCACCCCAGCCAGCGCACCCAGTCCGCTCGCGGCGTGCAACAGTCCCGCGATCTGCGCGACGTCGGGACCGATCCGCCCGGCGGCCAGTTCTCGCGTCACCAACTCGACACCCCAGCGGTCCATGCTCCGCAGCAGGCCGATCCGCAGCTTCTCCTCATCTCCCGGGCCGATGTCTCTCACACCTGTTGGGGTGGTGAAGTGACCCGCAAGTTCCGGAACGGTCTCACCCGCGGCGGCCAGCGCCGCCAGCAGTTCCAGCTGAGGCCGGCCCGGATCGGCGACCGCCCACAGCGCCGACACCGGATGCACCGGACGGTCCAGTTCACGGGCACAGCGCGCCGCCGTCACGACGGCATCGGGTGCGAACACCGGCACCGGTCCCGGGTCGGGGACGGGTCCGTACACGTCCGCCTTGGTCAGCACCACGACGATGCGATCGACCGGCAAGGCATCGACGACCCGCCGGTCGGCCGCACGCGGCGGCCCCGACAGCACGTGACACCACAGATCCGGTCCCGACATGCCCGGCCCGGACACAGATGCGTCGACGGCCACCTCCGGCAGTACCCGCGAATCGATCGACAGGCGGCGCCGCAAGGCCCGCACCATCGTCGAACGCCCTGTCCCCGGACGTCCGGTGACCGCGACCGACACGGGCCGCCGGCTCTCGCGCACGGCATCGGCGAGCGCCGGATGCACGGCACGGTCCGGCCCGGCAGACCGGGGACGAGCCCGCCGGCGATGCTCGGCAGACACATCCTCACGCAACCAATCCCCCGAACCCAACGAATCCCCCGATCGTGTCCCCAACGGTGGTCAGACGCACACCGGCACCGCCGTTTCTGCCACTCTGGGTGTCGAATGTAGCCCGCATCCGGCGCCCCGCGGCACCCCCTCGGGCGCATCTGTGGATAACTTGGCACGATAACCGGGTGAGCGAGCAGCACCCCGAACCCCAGCCCGACCCCGACACCCCGTCGCAGACGCCTTCCGCCGAGGTGTCGTCGAGCGACGACGTCGACCGCAGCCGCCTGTTCCCGCGGGTGACGAGTTTCCGTTTCCGGCGCGGCACCCTGACGGCCGGTCAGGAACGCAACTGGGACGAACTGTGGCCGAAACTCGGCCAGGATCTGGAGATCGGCCGCAACCGCATCCCGCAGCCGCAACTGGACCTGACCGCGTTGTTCGGCCGCGATGCGCCCAAGGTCGTGGAGGTGGGCAGCGGCACCGGCGTGTCCACGGCCGCGATGGCCGCCGACGAACCCGGCGTCGACGTGATCGCCGTCGAGGTCTACAAACCGGGTCTGGCGCAGTTGCTCGGGCTGATCGACCGGGGCGGACTCACCAACGTCCGGCTGATCCGCGGCGACGCGATGGTGGTGCTCACCGAACTCATCGCACCCGGGACGCTCGACGGGGTGCGGGTGTTCTTCCCCGATCCGTGGCCGAAATCCCGCCATCACAAGCGCCGGTTCCTGCAATCGGGCACTATCGAGTTGATAGCCGACCGGCTGCGGCCCGGTGGCATCCTGCACATCGCGACCGACCACGCCGACTACGCGGTGTGGATCGCCGAGATTCTCGCGACCCAGGATCGTGACCGGCCGCACGTCATACCGCTGACCACCGAGTCCCCGCTGTCCCTGACCCGGCCGACCACCAAGTTCGAGGGCCGCGCCGAACGGGACGGACGCAGGATCAACGAGTTCGTCTACACCCGGCCGCTCCAGGACGGGTGAGACCGGCAAAGAATCAGGAACCTCGCGCACATGGCTGATCACGACTCGCCGGACCACGAAACCGCCGCATCCCACGGCCGCGCCGCCGACGGGCCACGACGTTTCGGTGACGCCATCTCCGGTCAGGTCGCGGCGCCGCGGATGCTGCTGGTCTGGGACGCACCCAACATGGACATGGGGCTCGGCGCGATTATCGGCGGCCGCCCCACCGCCGCCTACCGGCCCCGGTTCGACGCCCTGGGCCGCTGGCTGCTGCGCCGCACCGACGCCATCGCCGGCACCTCGGGCATCACGCCGGAGCCCGAGGCCACAGTGTTCACCAACATCGCCCCCGGCAGCGCCGAGGTGGTGCGGCCCTGGGTCGACGCCCTGCGCAATGTCGGTTTCGCGGTGTTCGCCAAGCCCAAACTGACCGACGACAGCGACGTCGACGCGGACATGCTCGCACACATCGAACTGCGCCGCGCCACCACCGGACTGGCCGGCGTCGTCGTCGCATCCGCCGACGGACAGGCATTTCGTGAGCCACTTCTCGCGCTCGCCGCTGAGGGGATCCCGGTCACCGTCGTCGGCTTCCGCGAACACGCGAGCTGGGCGCTGTCCTCCGAAGGCCTGGAATTCATCGATCTGGAGGATATCGACGGCGTATTCAGGGAACCGCTGCCCCGAATCGGTCTCGATTCGCTGCCCGACGAGGGCGCCTGGCTCACCCCGTTCCGGCCGCTGCGCGCCCTGTTGCGCTAGTTTCCGGGCCGCCACAACTCAGCGACAACTCAGGCGGTGCTGAAACAATCGTGCCGATAGACGTACGCTCAATGTTTTGAGACCCGATCGTCACGTGGAAGGAGCCGGGAGTGTTCGGAGCCATCGGCACCATGGTCTTCCGGCTGCGGTATGCGGTGATCGCCGTACTCATCCTGATGATGAGTGGCCTCGGCCTTTTCGGCCTCGACCTGGGCAAACACCTCAGTCAGAGCGGCTGGTTCGACCCGACGTCCGAGTCGGTCAAGGGTTCGGAGATCGCCGACACGGCATTCGGACGCGACCATAAATCCGACGTCATCGTGCTGGTCACGCCCCCGAAGGGCACCAGAGTCGACGACAAGGCGTTCGGGGCGAAGGTCGAGAAGTTCGTCAATACCCTCGTCGACGAGAATCCCGACGTCGTCGGCCGCGACGATCCGGGCATTTTCGACCCGTTCCAGCCGGTCGGTTCCACGCCCGCCGCACAAGCCGCCCAGAAAATGAAAGAGGAACAACTCTTCTCGGCGGACCGCACGCAGGCATTCATCTCCATCGGCATCAAGGGTGACAACGACACCGAAATCCTGGAGAACTTCAAGAAGGTCGAACACGAATTCACCGGCATCGCCGAACGATTCGACCTTCCCGGAACCGGATTCGAGACCGCCGGTCTGCAACCGATCGCCGGCGCGATGGCCCGTGGCATGGACGAGGACATCCACCGCGCCGAGCTCATCGCCCTCCCGCTGGTCGCCCTCATGCTGTTCTTCGTGTTCGGTGGTGCGGTGGCGGCGGTGCTGCCCGTGCTCATCGGCGGCCTGACCATCGCCGGTTCGCTGGGCATCATGAAGATCCTGGCCCTGACCACCGACCTGAACATCTTCGCCCAGTCGGTGGTCACGCTGATCGGCCTGGGCATCGCCATCGACTACGGCCTGTTCATCGTCAGCCGGTTCCGCGAGGAACTCGCCGAAGGCTATTCGACGGAGGCCGCGGTCCGCAGAACCGTGATGACCGCGGGTCAGACCGTCGTGTTCTCGGCGACGATCATCGTCGCGGCACTCGCCTGTCTGTTGATCATGCCGCAGGGCTTCCTCAAGTCGGTGGCCTACGGCGCGATCGCGTCGGTGGCGCTGGCCGCACTCCTGTCGATCACGGTGCTGCCCGCCACGCTGGCCATCCTGGGACCTCGTGTCGACGCGCTCAGCCTGCCGTTCCTGCGCCGCACCAAGACCAAGGCCGAGATCGAGGACGGTTTCTGGGGGCAGTTGGCCGGCCGGGTGATGCGGCATCCGATCGCCACCGCCGTCCCGGTGGTACTGCTCCTGCTGGTGTTGATCGTGCCGTTCGCGGGCATCAAGTTCGGCGGCATCAGCGAGTCCTATCTGCCGCCGGGCAATGAGTCCCGACAGGCGCAGGAGAGTTTCGACAAGGCGTTCCCGGCGCAGCGGACCGAGGAAATCAAGCTCGTCATCGCCTACGACGCCAACGACCAGGAACTCACCGGCAAACTGCGCTCGATCGCCGACCAGGCCAACGCGATCCCCGGTTTCACCAAGAAGTTCAACGCCGAGGGCGACAAGACCGGCCAGTACGGCGAGAACGGTCCGGCGGTCCTGGAGATGTCGGCCGGTCTAGTGGACCGCACCACCGCCGCCGAGGCCATCAAGGATCTGCGGGCCATCGACACCAAGGGTCTGCAGATGTGGGTGGCCGGAACGCCCACCCTCACCCAGGACTCGATGGATGCGCTGATGAGCAGGCTGCCGCTGATGACGGTGCTGCTGGTGCTGATCACCGGCCTGCTGATGTTCCTGGCGTTCGGATCGCTGATCCTGCCGATCAAGGCGGCGCTGATGACCGCGCTCGGTCTGGGCGCCACCCTCGGCATCCTCACGTGGATCTTCGTCGACGGCCACGGCTCCGACATCGCGAACTTCACCCCGGGACCGATGTTCGCGGCGGTGCTCGTGCTGATCATCGCGATCATTTTCGGCCTGTCCACCGACTACGAGATATTCCTGCTCTCCCGCATGGTCGAGGCCCGGCAGAAGGGTGCCAGCACCACCGAGGCGGTCCGGGTGGGCACCGCGCACACCGGCCGCATCATCACCGCGGCCGCCGCGATCCTGGTGGTCGTGACCGGTGCGTTCGGGCTGTCGGAGATCGTGATGATGAAGTACATCGCGTTCGGCATGATCGCCGCGCTCATCCTCGACGCGACCGTGATCCGCATGCTGCTGGTACCGGCGACGATGAAGCTGCTCGGCGACGACTGTTGGTGGGCTCCGCGCTGGATGCAGACGGTGCAGCGCAAGATCGGGCTGGGCGAGACGATCCTCGACGACGAACCCGACCAGTTGCGCGACGGCGCACCCGGTGCCCGCGTCATGCGCAGCGCCGGTCTCGTCGTCGCCGAGGCGCCGACATCGGTGCTGCGGTCGGCCCGCGCCGCCGGTGTCGCACGGCCCACGTCGTCGCAGGTCCGGCGGTCGAGCCACCCCCGGCCCGGCCCGCCGACGCCGCGCCCCGGTGCTCCGGCACCCGCCAAGAGAGCTAAGCACGGTCCCCAGCCCGCTCCCGAGCAGACCCCCGAGCAGGCCTCCGCCACGTCTGCGCCCGATAAAACGACGTCTACGGCAACGACGACTGTGCCGGCAACGACGCCGCCGGAAGCGCCCACACCGACCCCGCGCGCACCGGTCCGGGCCACCGTGGCCACGGCGAAGTCCACCCGCCGACGCTCACACGAGTCCGACGCCGAGGTCACCGCCACGAGCACCCCGGCGGCCGAATCGGCGCAGGCCGAGACACCCGCAGATGAGCCCGCCCTGGCCACGGTCCGGTTCGCGCCGATACCGCAGCCGATCGGCGGCAGTGGATGGAAGACGTTCCGCACCCCCCGGCTGACCCGTGCGGGCCGCGAACGCTCCAACACCCCCGACACCGGTAGCTGGACGCTCGGTTCCAGCGGTATCCGTTCGGGGGCGTTCCCGAAGCAGAAGTCTCCCGATCCGGCCCCGCCCACCGAACCGGTCCTGCCGATCGAACCTCCGGGTGGTCCGGCCTCCGTGGATGTCCCGCAGCGCATCACCGCCGACCGTTCCCCACCTCGGCCCGGCGGTCGGCACAGCCCGGAGCCCACGACCACCGGCCCACGAACGGGGCGGCGGCGCGCGCAGCAGCGGCCACCGACCACCACGGGTGAATCCGTCCCCGCACCGACGCCGGCAGAGCCGGTTGCCGGTCAGCCTCCCGCACATCGCCGGCAGCAGCCGCGCCCCGATCAGCCGGTCCGCCCCGAACAGCCGGTCCGCCCCGAACAGCCGGTCCGCCCCGAACAGCCGGTCCGCCCCGATCAGCCGGCCCGGGCCGAGCGTCGGGCCCGTCCCGCGCAGTCGGCCCTGACCCGGCGACCCGACCTCGGGACGCCGGGCACCGAGGGGCCGCTCGCCGCGTCGTTGCAGCCCGAATCCGGGCGCAGGTCATCGGTCAAACGGGCGGTGTCGTCACGACGGGACGGTTCTCCGCTGCTCGATCGCGGGTTGTCGCCGGAGAACCGCGACCGCGACGCGGCGATCACCCCACCCGCACCCGAGCGCGGCAACCCCGACAAGGGCGGTAATCCCGATGAGGGCAATAGCACGGACAAGAGCAACGATCGGCACGCAAGCCGGGACACCGGCAGCCAGATCAGCGTCCAGGATCTGCTCCGGCGGAGCCGGAACGAACAGTAAGCGCGGAGCCGGAACGAACAGTAGGCGCCCTCAGTCGAGGCCGTGCTCGATCGCGTATCGCGTCAGCTCGACCCGGTTACCGAGCTGCAGCTTGCGCAGCGAGGCCTGCACATGGTTTTCCACCGTCCGGTGGCTGACCCCCAGGCGCGTGGCTATCTGCTTGGCACTCAGACCTTTGGCCACATGCCGCAGCACCTCGGTCTCGCGTTCGGTGAGCGCGGGTTTGGCCGGGGATTCCGGTTCCCGTGACATCCGCCGGTACTCGCCCAGCACCAGCCCGGCCAGTCCCGGGGTGAACACCGCCTGCCCGGCGCCGGTCGCCCGTACCGCCTCGACAAGTTCGGCCTTCGACGCCGACTTCACCAGATATCCGCTGGCCCCGGCCTTGACGGCGTCGAGTACGTCCTCGCGTTCGTCGGACGCCGACAGCACGAGGACCCGCGTGCGAGGTGACACCGTGAGCACCGCGGCCGTGGCCTGCACACCGCTGCCGTCGGGCAACTGCATATCCATCAGCACCACGTCGGGGAGCACCGCCTTGGCCCGCCGGGCACAGGCGGCCACGCCGTCGGCCGTCGCCACCACCTCGAACCCCTCGTCCGCCAGGTCACGGGCGACCCCGTCCCGCCACATCGGGTGATCGTCGACGACCATCACCCGTAGCTTCGGCTGCTCAGCGCTCACCACACATACCCCTCACCGTTCACGTGTCTTCCCTGCGGTTTCCCGGTCCGGGATCCCACGGCCGACGGTCCATTCCCATTCTGTGCCCTCCCCGGGAGCCGATTCCAGCGTCGCCCGCCCGCCGAGTGCCTCGATCCTGCCGACGATCGACTTGGACACCCCCATCCGGCCGTCCCGCCGGGCTTGTTCGAGGCGGCCGGGGGCGATGCCGACACCGTCGTCGCGGACGCTGACGACAACCTCGTCGCCGAGGTCCTCGAGCAGCACGTACGACCGCGCGCCCGGTCCGGCGTGCGTACGGGTGTTGGCGATCGCGTTGGCCAGCGCCGCCCGCAGTTCACCGGCCACCGCGCGGCCGACGGGTACCGGTGTGCCGGGGGCGCTCACCGACACGTCGTCGGCGGCCAGCCCGCGCAACGCCGCGGCCAGGTCGACGGTGCCGGAGTCCTCATCGTCGGCGGCGGGCGTCATGTCGGAACCACCCCCGCCGGCTTCGTTCATGTCGGCGTCGTCGATGTCGCTCATGTCGGCGAGCATCTTGCGCAGCGCACGTTCCTGCTCGCCGGCCATCTCGGCCAGCCGTGTGCTCGGTCCACCGATCTCCCGGCCGTGTTTGGCGATGTAGGCCAGCGTCTGTAGCACCCCGTCGTGGACGTGGCGCGCGAGCCGTTCGCGTTCCTCGGCCGCGGCGGCGCGGCGTTCGGCCTCGGTGAGCGTCTCGTGCAGTCGGCGGGCGGTCGCACCGGCGATCCCGACGGCCAGCCCGGCCGCGACCATGACGATGACCGTCGCGTTGCGGCCCAGGTTGGGGTCGAAGGTTCCTTTGACGATGGTGCTCGACGCGCCGATCACCAATGCGGTCTCGATCCCCGACCACGGGCCCCACAGCAGGGCCGCGGAGATCATCGAGTTGGTGGCCCACAGCGTCGTCGGCCAGGTCTGGTTGCCGAGCGCCCACTGGTCGTCGGCCACCCACATCGTCGAGAGCATCAGGGCGACGACGACGGTGATCTCGCCGGCCACCCAGTACCTGTTGCGGGCGAATCCCCGGTAATAGCCGACGCCGCAGGCCACGGTGGTCGCGGTCAAGACCACGAACAGTGCCCAGGCGATGCCCGATCGCAGCAGATCGCTGTTGATCGCGATGTGAAATCCCAGCGCATAGCAGTAGCTGACCATCCGGAACAGCTGCGCACCCCGCCACAGCGGGCCCACCGGGTCGGCGTCGACGATGCCGGGGAACACCTCGATCCGCCGGGTCGGTACCGGTGTTCCCCGACTGTGCCGCACCCCGCCGGCCGCCTCCGATTGTGGCCCACGCAACCCCTCATTCACGATCGCATGACCAGGGGCTCGCTAGGGTATGCACCATGCCTTCGGACGGATCGACCTCATCCGGCTCGCCGGCCCGGCGTCGCTGGCGGTGGGTGCGGTGGGTTGTGCTGGTACTCATCGCGGTGACCCTCATCGTCGAAGCGGTTCTGATCTGGCCGAAACTGAAGGACGCGTGGGCGAGCATCGGCGAACTCAACTGGGCGTGGGTGCTGGCGTGCGTCGTCGCGGCGATGCTGTCCATGGACAGTTTCGCACAGGTCCAGCGGACCCTGTTCCGGTCGGCGGGGGTCCGGGTTTCGCAGTTCAAGTCGCTGTCGGTGATTCTGGCCGCCAATTCGGTGAGCCAGACGATGCCGGGCGGGCAGGTCCTCGCACCGGCATTCACCTACCGGCAGACCCGCAAGTGGGGTGCCACACCGGTCGTCGCGTCGTGGCAGGTGGTGATGTCCGGGTTGCTGGCCGGGGTGGGCCTGGCAGTGCTCGGGTTCGGCGGTGCGATGCTCGCGGGCGCCAAGACGAGCCCGTTCTCGGTGCTGTTCTCGGTACTCGGCTTCGTCGCGGTGGCTGCGTTGCTGCAGTACTTCGCCACCCACCCCGAGTCATTGCGGTCGGCCGGCATCAAGGTGCTCGAATGGGTCAATCAGTTCCGCAACAAGCCGCTCGATCACGGTGTCGAGAAGCTGCTCGAAACGCTGGAGCAGTTGCGTGCCGTTCAGTTGAACCGGCGCGACACGGCAGTGGCGTTCGGGTGGAGCTTCTTCAACTGGGTCACCGACGTCGCGTGTCTGATGTTCGCCTGCTGGGCGGTCGGCTCGCATCCGAGCTATTCGGGCCTGATGGTGGCGTATGCGGCATCGAAGGCGGTGGGTACCGCGATCCCGCTGCTGCCCGGCGGGATCGGTGTGGTCGACGCGATGCTGGTACCGGCGCTGACCAGCGCCGGTATGCCGGTGGAGAAGGCGCTGACCGCGGTGCTGGTGTACCGGCTGATCAGCTATGTGTTCGTGGCGGTGGTCGGCTGGGTGATCATCTATTTCATGTTCCGGTCGTCGATCCGGTCCGAAGGTGACCTCGGCGACGACATCAACGCCGACGACATCAACACCGACCAGATCGAGCCCCGCGACATCAGACCCGGCGACATCAAGTCCGGCGACGTCAGACCCGGGGAACGACCGGACGAGGACGAGCTTCGCTGACCGGCGCTACCGTACAGGCCATGAACACTGATTCCGGGTCGTCTTCTGCCGGGTTCCTGCCCATCGGATCCCCGTCGTCTATCGGATCCCCGTCCGATCCGGGTGGCAGGCGAGCGGCCGCGTTCCCCGTATGGCTGACGGCGCTGCTGGATCTGATCGCGATCACCGTTTTCGTGATCATCGGCCGCGCCGATCACGACCACGGGCTGAGCCCGGCCGGCATTCTGGACACGCTATGGCCGTTCGCCGTGGGCGCGGCCGTCGGGTGGACCGTCATCTATCTCTACGCGGCCGTCGAGTCGGCCGGCGAGTTCGGCCGGGTGTTCCGGCCGGAACGTCTGCGGCCCGCGATCACGGTGTGGGTGTGTACGGTGGCCATCGGCATGTTGCTGCGCTGGGTCGTGCACCAGGGGGTCGCGGTCAGCTTCGTGATCGTCGCGAGCATCGCGACCGCGCTGTTCCTTCTCGGCTGGCGTGCGGTTGCCGCGCTCGTCCTGCGCCGTACGGCCGGTTGATCAGAAGATCAACCACCAGATCGCGAAGTACCACCTGAGCCGGAAGTACTACTACTTGATCCGGAAGTACTTCTGGGCCACCTGCAACGCCGCGGTCCCCGACTTCTCGCCTTCGGTGTAGATCACGACGACCTTGCCGTCCTGCAACCCGAGGAACCAGCCCGGCCCCTGCGGACCGTTGGTTCCGACGAGCGCTTTGAGTCCCGGGGCATTGGTCAGGTCGCTGGCGTCGCCGGTCACCACCGTCTTGGTCATCGCGTCGAAGACAGGTCCGGTGACGGCGGACCCGATCTCTCCCAACTCGCCATCGGCCACCTTGGTTGGTATGCCCTTGATGACGTAGGGAGCGACGGGCGGCGCACCTTCGCGACTGCGCGCCAGGGCGACACCGAAGGCACCCATATTCATCATCGACACCGCGGCGGTGTCGGTCTTGTAGTCGATGGTGGTCACCGTCGGCCGGGCACCGACGAGCGCGCTGGCACCGGGCACGGTGAAACGCACCCCGAGTCCGCTGCGATCGAGGAGCCGTCCGCGTGACTGCCCGTCCGAGCCCGCCGCGGCGTCGATCGCCTCCCATACGGGATCGAGCGTCTTGCCGACCGGATAGAGGTTGTCGACGTTGATTCCGCGGGCTGCGGCGTACGAATTCTGTGCCAGCCCCAGGACACCGCCGGTCGACCCGTCGAGGACGAGCATCGTGGCGGGCTGGCCCACGTCGACGACCGCGTCGCCGAGGGACAGCTGCACGCCCTGGTCGACCGTGGTGTTGACATCGGGTCCGGGCGGTCCCTGCTCGCCGCTGAGCGCACGCGGCCGCGCCCCGGGCGCGGTCAGCTGCACCTGCCAGCCGGCGGTGGCGTCGCGGATGGCCTGCCAGTAGTTGGTGAGCCCCACCTCCAGCGGCGACGACAGCCGGCGATCGGCCATCACGAGCTTGCCGTAGGGGCGCGTGGACACGCCGGCGACCTTGTTGGGGTCGCCGGCGAGTACCAGCATGTCTGAGTCGCGCAGGGTGACCGCGACGATCGGCTTGCCGGGCGCGTCGGCGATCTTGCCCTCGATGACCTTCGCGGTGATCAGCGGTGCGATCGGTTCGAGGACCCGCGCGAGCGATACCGCGGCCGCCGGCACATCGGCTGTCTTGGCCGGGTCGAGGACAATGTCATTGACGCCCTGTTCGAGCATGAAGACCTTGCCGTCGCGGCTGCGCACCTTGGGCGAGGGGGTGGCCTCGGTGCGGATCAGGCGCAATGCCCCGCCTCTGGGCATGCCCGTATAGATCAGGTCCGGTGCCCGGGTGACCCGCCAGCCGCTGGAAAGGTGCCGGGCCGCCCCGGTGGTCTCGGTGGTGAAGGCACGCTTGCCCTGCCACTTCCAGGTGGTCTTGAGGGAGAACGATGCGGTGCCGTCGCTGAACTGGACGGGGCGGTCGACCTTGACATCGATGTCGTCGGCCTTCATCGACGTGATCGTCGCGGTGAGTGCTTCGCCGGCCTGTGCGGGCGCGGTGGTGTACTTGGCCGCCCTGGCCGGGTCCTGGCGTTCGATGGCGGATGCGTAGAGCTTGGCGACGCCCGCCGCGGTTGTGTCGAGTTCGGGAGTCGAGCAACCGACCACGGCACCACCGCAGGCCACAGCGATGCACGCTGCGGCCACCGGCACGCGTTTTGCCCAGATCCTCATAGTCACAGTTTTCACTCTTGTCACGGGCATGCCGCAGGTGTGCCAGCTGCCATCCGGAATTCAGAACCGTCACAATAATAACTCAGGGCCAGAACCTCACCAACCAACGTTGACATGGACCCGGTCACACCTGAGCCCGCGACGGCCTTTCCTGAATTTCGGTACTTCGACCTGCCGCGTTACATACTTGAGCTTATGCCCGTCCCGTCCCAGCTCGGCCTCACCTTCTCGTCCCGGCACCCGTCTCATCGGTCCGCTGCGATCGCCGACTCCGGCGCCCTGACGATCATCAGGGCGCAAGATCGGGCGACGACCGCCACCGACTCGGTCACGTCCCGGCACAGCTTCTCTTTCGGCGACCATTATGACCCAGACAACACCCATTTCGGGACTCTGCTGGTGAATAACGACGAGCGCGTGTCGCCCGGCCACGGTTTCGACACCCACCCACACCGCGAAACCGAGATCGTCACCTGGGTCACCGAGGGATCGCTCGTGCACCAGGACTCCGAGGGCCACTGCGGTGTCATCCACCCGGGCCTGGCCCAGCGGATGAGCGCGGGGACCGGGATCCTGCACAGTGAGATGAACGACGTGGTACAGGCAGCAGAAACCCGCTTCGTGGCGATGTGGATCGCACCCGACGAGTCCGGTCACGCCCCGTCCTACGACCAGCACGACGTGACCGGTGAGCTCGGGCGCGGCGGGCTGGTCGCGGTCGCATCCGGGGACCCCGCACACGATTCGGCCATCCGCATCGCCAACCGATCATCGACGATGTTCGCCGCACGCCTGGCCGCGGGCGCATCCGTGGCACTGCCGCCCGCACGATTCACCCACCTGTTCGTCACCGCCGGCAGCCTCCGGCTGGCCGACGAGACGCTCGGCACGGGCGATGCGGTCCGCACAGGCGACATCGGCGGCGAACCGGTCACCGCGATCACCGACTGCGAACTCCTGGTCTGGGCGATGAGCCGCAGGCTCGGGGAGTAATTGAGCCGCAGGCTCGGGGAGTAATTGAGCCGCAGGCTCGGGGAGTAATTGAACCGGAGACTCGGCGAGTAATTCGCCCGGCGCGAACTCCGGTGACAGGCCGCCGCACCGATGACAGGATGGGCAGGGTGACGACTTCGCAAACCGACACCTCACACAACGCCGCCGTCCTGCCCTCAGGTCTCGACCTCTCGTGGGTCGATGACTCGGTCACGGTGGGCGACGACCTGTTCACCCACGTCAACGGCAAGTGGCTCGACTCGCACGTCATCCCCGAGGACCGCTCGGTCGACGGCGCGTTCCACCATCTACGGGACCGCGCCGAGGAGAACGTCCGCGACATCATCACCGGCTGCGCGGAGGCTGATCCGCCCAGCGGAAGTGACGCCCAGAAGATCGGCGACCTGTACGCCTCCTTCATGGACACCGACCACATCGACGCCCTCGGCCTCGGCCCGATCGCCGGCGAACTCGACGCGATCGCGGCCATCGAGACAACCGGGCAACTCACCAAACGGCTCGGCCGGCTGCAAAGGCATGGCGTCCCCGGCCTGTTCGGCTTCTACGTCGACACCGACGCCAAGCAGTCCGACCGGTATCTGGTGCACGTCACCCAGTCGGGTCTCGGACTGCCCGACGAGTCGTACTACCGCGAGGACAAGCACGCCGACACCCGCGCCGCCTACCTCACCCACGTCGAGCAGGTGCTGGATCTGGCCGGTCTCGACGACGCCGCCGGCCGGGCCGCCACCATCCTGGATCTGGAGACGGCCATCGCCGCCACCCACTGGGATGTGGTGCGCCGCCGCGACGCGAGCCTGTCGTACAACCTGATGACGCTGGCCGAGTTCTCAGGCGCAGCAACCGGATACGACGTCGACGCCTGGTTCGGCGGCCTCGGCACCAGCGGCGAAGCCACCTTCTCCGAGGTCGTCGTGGGTCAGCCGTCATTCGTCTCCGGTGCGGCCGAGCTGATCTCCGCCCGCCCGCTCGCCGAGTGGAAGTCGTGGCTCGCATGGCGGTTGCTGCGCACCGCGTCGCGCTTCCTGTCGACCCCGTTCGACGACGCCCACTTCGATTTCTACGGCCGCACCCTCACGGGCGCCGAGACGATCCGCGACCGCTGGAAGCGGGGCGTCGAGTTCGTCGAGGACGCAATGGGTTTCGCCGTCGGCAAGCTGTACGTCGAGCAGCATTTCGGCCCGGAGGCCAAGGCCCGGATGGACGAGCTGATCGCCAATCTGGTGGAGGCCTACCGGCGCAACATCTCCGACCTGGACTGGATGACGCCGGCCACCCGGGAGAAGGCGCTCACCAAACTCGGCAAGTTCACCCCCAAAATCGGCTATCCGGCGCATTGGCGGGACTATTCGGCGCTGGTCGTCGACCGCGGTGATCTGGTGGGCAACTACGCGCGGGCGATGTCGTTCGAGCAGGATCGCGAGTTCGCCAAGATCGGCGCACCCGTCGACCGCGACGAATGGTTCATGACCCCGCAGACCGTCAACGCCTACTACAACCCGGGCATGAACGAGATCGTGTTCCCCGCAGCCATTCTGCAGCCGCCGTTCTTCGATCCCGACGCCGACGACGCCGCCAACTACGGCGGCATCGGCGCGGTCATCGGTCACGAGATCGGCCACGGCTTCGACGATCAGGGCGCCAAGTACGACGGCGACGGCAACCTCGTGGACTGGTGGAGCGAGGCGGACCGCACCGAATTCGGTAAGCGCACAAAGAAACTCATCGACCAGTACAGCGAGTTCACCCCGACCGGCCTCGACCCCGAGCATACGGTCAACGGCGAGTTCACCATCGGCGAGAACATCGGCGACCTGGGCGGCCTGTCCATCGCACTCGTCGCCTACGACGTTGCGACAGAAGGCAACACACCGCCGGTGATCGACGGACTGACCGGCGTGCAACGGGTGTTCTTCAGCTGGGCGCAGATCTGGCGTACCAAAACTCGTGACGCCGAAGCGATCCGGCGCCTGTCCATCGACCCGCACTCCCCGCCGGAGTTCCGCTGCAACGGCGTCGTCCGCAACGTCGACGCCTTCTACGACGCGTTCGGCATCACCGAGGACAATGACCTGTACCTCGACGAAGCCGAACGCGTACGTATCTGGTGAGTCCTAGAACTCGATCATGCCGCGGATGTTCTTGCCGTTGAGCATGTCGTCGTAGGCCTCGTTGACCTGGTCGAGCGTGTAGCGGGTGGTGACCAGGTCGGCGAGATTGAGCTTGCCGGCCCGGTATTCGTTGAGCAGGTTGGGGATCTGGGTCCGCGGTCCGGCACCGCCGAAGATGGCTCCCTGCACCCGCTTCTGCAGCAGCGTCAGTTCGAAGAGGCTGAGTTTGACGTCGATGTCGGACGCCGGTCCCATGCCGGTGACGACGACCTGTCCGCCCTTGGCGGTGAGTGCCAGTGCGGGCGCGATCATCTCACCTTCGATGACACCGACGGTGATGATGGTGGTGTTGGCCATCTTGCCCCAGGTGAATTCACCGACGGGCCCCAGCGCTTCCTCCATGGAGGCGAAGGTGTGGGTGGCGCCCATCTTCTGCGCCATCTCCCGCTTGAACGGAACGGGATCCACGGCGACGACGAACCGGGCACCGGAGGCGACAGCACCCTGGACGGAGTTGATGCCGACACCGCCGACACCGACGACCACGACGGTGTCGCCGGTCCTGGTGCCGCCGATCTGGGCGGCCGATCCCCAACCGGTGGCCACACCGCAACCCAGCAGCGCCGCCTCCTTGAGCGGGATGTCGTCCTCGATCTTGACCAGCGACGCCTGGTTGACGGTGATGTACTCGGCGAACGTGCCGAGCAGGCACATTTGGGTGAGCGGCAGACCGTCGTGCGTCGTGAGGCGGTTGGTGTTGTCGGAGATCGCCAGGCCGCTCATCAACCGGGCGCCCTCGTCGCAGATGTTCTGCAGCCCACGCGAACAGGGTTCACACACGCCGCAGGCGGGGATGAACGCGGTGACGACGTGGTCGCCTTCCTTGAGCCGGGTGACACCGGGCCCCACCTTGGTGACCACACCGGCACCTTCGTGTCCGCCGATGACCGGCAGCGGGACGGGACTGTCACCGGTGCGCAGATGGTGGTCGGAGTGACACAGGCCCGAGCTGACGAGCTTGACCTGCACCTCATCCTCGACGGGGTCCCCGAGTTCGAACTCCTCGAGCTGCCACGGCTTGCCGACCTCCCGCAGGATTGCGCCTGTAACCTTCATTGGTTCTCCCGTCTCGCATGCATGAGCGGACGCTTATGCGTCGTGGCTCCATCCTGCCCCTTCGGACGGGGAGGGGTCAGCCGTTCGGGCAGGTTTTGTCAACCAAGCACAGCGTGTGCGTACAGCGCGCCCGGACGAGGCCGTGGTTGTGGCTCACGAGGACGATGCCCACGCCGTCATCGGCGAGTTCGGCGAGGGTGGCGACCACGCCGCGGGCGGCGACCGGGTCGAGCATGGCGGTGGGTTCGTCGCACAGCAGATAGTCGGGTTGCTGGGCGAGGGCGCGGCCGAGGCAGGCACGCTGGAGCTGGCCGTCGCTGACCTGTCCGGGTGCCCGGTGCAGGAGGTCGGCGTCGAGCCCGACCCGCTGCGCGAGCCCGTCGACGTCGGTGTCACGGCCGGCGACGGCGGCCGGTTCGGCGATGATTCTGCGCAGCGTCCAGCGCGGGTTGCACACCTGCCGCGGATGCTGGGCGAGCATCGCGATGCCGCCGGTCCGCGGCGTCGACGATCCGTCGTAGGTGAGGTGTCCGGTGTGGTCGGTCAGGCCCGCGAGGGCGCGCAGCAGCGTGGTCTTGCCGGTGCCCGACGGGCCTGTGATTCCGGTGAATTGTCCTGCGGGGATGTGCAGGTCGATGTTGTCGATGATGTTCGCGCCGCCGAGCCGGACTCCGAGCCCGATGGCCCGGATGCCGTCGCGCAGGGCGATCCGGTCGGCGGTGGTGCTGGTGATCGTCATGTGTGGTTGCCTTTCCATTCAGACGACCGCTTCAAAAAACGACCGCACATACGGTGAGCCGTTTCCGGAGACGAGGCCGACCGGGTCACGTTGTTCGACAACGGTTCCCGACCGCATCACCGCTATCGACGACGCGACTCCCGATTCCAGCAGCGAATGCATGTCGTGGGTGATGACGAGCACCGCAGCCCCGGCGTCGGCGAGATCGCCGAACAGTTCCCAGATCCCTTCGGCCAGTTCCGGATCGAGCGCGGAGGTGGGTTCGTCGGCGACGATCACAGCGGGATCGGCGACGATGGCGGCTGCGATCGCGGCACGTTGCGCCATACCGCCGGAGATCTCGTGCGGATACCGGTCGAGGGCGCGGCGGGGCAGGTGTACGCGGTCGCACAGTTCACCGGCGGTGTGCGCCGATCCGAGTACGCCGATTACCTCGTCGAGTTGATCGCCGATGGTCCGAACGGGGGTGAATGATGTCGCCGCCGACTGCGGTACGGAGCCCACGACCTTTCCGCGCAGGTCCCGCCAGGCGTCGGGGCCCGCGGCGGCCAGTTCGCGTCCGCCGATGTCGATCCACCCGTCCACCCGCGACCCCGGCGGCAGCAGCCCACCGAGTGCGGCGGCGACCATCGACTTGCCGCAACCGGATTCGCCGATGAGCGCGGTCACCGATCGTGGTGCGACGGTGAGGCTCACGTCATCGAGCACCCGCACTCCGACACGATGCCCACGTCTGCGAGACCAGATGTCGACGGTCAATGAACGCACCGCGACGCCGTTCTCCTCTGTCATCACCACACTTCTCCCGATTCGGGTGCCGAGCGTCGTTTGAGTGCCGAGCCGGCTGCCGAGAACGCCAGCGCGGCCAGGATGAGTGCCACCCCGGGCACGGCAAGCGTCCACCATGCGCCGGTCAGCACGTCTCCCCGGGCCTGACCGAGAAGTGTTCCCAGACTTGCCTCGTCGGGGGATAGCCCGACACCGAGGAACGACAGCGTGGTCTCGTGCCAGACGGCGTGCGGCAGCAGCATCGTCATCGCGACCAGCGCCTGCCCGATGACGGCGGGCAGCAGGTGCCGGGTGCCGATGAACCATCTCGACGCCCCGGCCAGCCGCGCCGATTCGATCCAGCCGGCGTTCTGGTTGTCGAGCAGTTCGGCGCGCACCACGCGGGCTACGGCCGGCCAGTGGGTGAGCGCGATGGAGGCGATGATGGCGACGGGTTCGCCGCGCCACAGGGCGGCGATGACCACCCCGATCACCAGGTGCGGCATGGCATTGATGCCGTCGACGACCCGCATGACGAGGGCGTCGAACCAGCCGCCGACAGACACCGACACGATGCCGACGGCCAGCCCGATGACGGTGGAGATGACCGCGCAGGCCAAGGCGATGATCATCGAGATCCGCAGTCCCTCCGCGGTTCTCACGCCGATATCGTAGCCGGAGTGGTCGGTGCCGAGCAGCGCGGCATCACCGGGCGGCAGCAGCGCGCGGGCGAAGTCGGCCGATTGCTCACCGGCCACGATCGGCCAGAGCACGGCGACGAGCGCGATCGTCGCGAGCAGTATCCACGGCCATCGGTCGACGAGATCCCGGATGCGGGAACGGGTTCCGGAATCCGGAAGGGTCGCGGTCATGCCGTCAGTCCTATCCGGGGGTCGATCCACACCGCCGCGGCATCCGAGAGCGCCGAGCCGATCAGCACCAGCGCGGCGGCGCCGACGGCCAGCGCGGCGAGCAACGGAAAGTCCAGTGCCACTGCCGAGTCGACCAGAGATTCGGCCAATCCCGGCCAGCCGAACACGGTTTCGACGATCGCGGCACCGGCGATCAGCTCAGGCAGCCGCGTGCCCAGCAGCGCCAGCGTCGGCAACACCGACACAGGAGCGACGTGCCCGCGCAGCAGTGTCCAACCGCCGATCCCGCGTGAGAGTGCGGCCCGGACGGCATCGGAGGTCACCGCCTCCACGACGGCGGCCCGCATCGACAACAGCAGCCACGGGATCATCGCGACGGTCAGCGCGACGTACGGCAGCACGCCGTGGCTGACGAGTCCGCCGAAGCTGTAGTCCTCCCCCGGTTTTCGCGCACCGGAGGTGGGGAACGCACCCAGCCCGACGGCGAACACGCTGACCAGTAGCAACGACACCACGAACGGCGGGGTCGCCGCGAGAATCGTTGCCAGCGCCGAACATCCGCGATCGAGCAGACCTCCCTGCCGCATCCCGATCACCGCACCGAGCCCGATCGCGATGATCGCCGCCGAGATCAGCGCCAGTGCTGCCATGGTGAGGGTATACGGAAGCCGTTGCGCGATAACGGTTGTCACCTCCTGCGACCTCGTCGACGACCAGCCGAGATCGCCGGTAAGGATGCCGCCCCACCAGTGCCACCACGCGGAGAACCAGTTCTGGTCCAGCGCATAGGCATCGGTGACCGCATCCCGCTGCGCCTGCGTCGCGAACTCGGGACTGTTCAGGTAAGCGGCGGTGGGGTCGAACGGCGAGACGGCGGTGAGCCCGAAGATCGCCAGCGAGATCACCAGCAGACTCGGAATACCGACCAGGCTGCGCCGCAACAGTAATCGCGCAGCGGCCCTTCCCCTACCTCGTTGAGACGCCGACTCAGCACCCCCCACACCCGCTTCCCCGGGCGCTGGTTGAGGTGCGAGCTTGCCAGCCTCGAAACCCGGTGAGACGACATTGTCATCGAGCGAGGTTTCGAGGCTCGTCATTGACGCTCCTCGCACCACAACCGGCGGAGCGGGCTCGTCCCGGGCAGTCACGGAAGCCATCGTCTCATCGATCGTCATTACGATCTCTCCCACTTGGTGAGATCCCACCACGGCCCCCACGCGACTCCGTGCGAATGCGGTTCCATGATCGGATTCGCCCCCTTCCAGCCGGTGTCGCGCACCGCGTAGGTGTGGTGCAGGAAGGTCAGCAGCACCGCGAGCGGCTGCTGTTTGTAGACGCTCTGGATCTTCCGGTAGCGGGCATCGTTCTCCGGTCCCGGTGCGCTCGAACGTGATTCGTCCAGGAGCGCGTCGAGTCCGGGCGCGGTGAAGTTTCCGGCGTTGGCGTACGTCGACGACTGTGCGGTGCGGGTATGCAGGGTGTCGTAGACCTGCGAGTCGATACTGTAGGGAGTGTCGCCGCCGCCGAGCAGGATAGCCACCGAGTCGACCTTCGGCCGGATCTCATCCCAGGTGGCCCCACGCGGGGTGACCGCGATGCCGAGTGGTTTCATCGCCGTCGCGAACGCCACCGCCAGATCGCGGCGCACGCTGTCCTCGGCCTTGTACAGCAGCTCGAATGCCGCCTTCTTGCCGTCCTTTTCGCGGACGCCACCGGCGCCGGGACGCCAGCCCGCCTCATCGAGGATCCGCTTGGCCTCGTCGGCGCTGTAGGTGAATTGTGCGGCCGGATCGTAGACGCCGGTGTACACGTCCGAGATCGGGTTGCTCGCAGGTGATCCCGCGCCGCCGAGGACGTCGCGGATCAGTGCATCGCGGTCGACGCCCACGTTCATCGCCAACCGGGCCGCCGGATCGGCGGTGAACGCGTTGCCCGCGGGCAGGGTCACCCCGCGCCAGTCGGCCGACTTGGCTGTCACGATCGAGACACCGTCCCGTTTGCCGATGCTCGCGGCGAGTTTCGGCGGCAGGTTGGCCCCGTCCACCTCACCGGCGACGACGCGCTGGGCGCGGGTGTTGTCGTCTGGGGTGTAGGTGTAAACGACCCGTGTGAGCTGCGGCTTCTCGCCCCAGTAGTCGTCGCGGGCCTCCAGCACCGCCTGATCGGGGTCGAGGGACTTCAGCACGTATGGGCCGGTGCCGACGGGCGCCTTGTTGAGTGTCCAGTTGGCCACCGGGTCGGGCTGCACCTTCTCCGACGGCACGATGCCCAGCAGCAGGTACGGCGACGGGTCGGCATCGGTGGCCATCGTGACCGTCACCGCGGCCGGCCCGTCGGCGGCGATCGAGGCGATCGGGTCGAAGTCGGTGGCGATTTCGCTGGCCACCTTCGGGTCACGCACCGCGTCGTAGGTCGCGACCACATCGGCCGCGTCGAACGTGGAGCCGTCGGAGAACGTCACCCCGCTGCGCAGCGCCACCCGCCAGACACGGGGCGCGGTCCGCTGTGGAGCCGACTCGGCGAGCGCGGGCACCAGGTCGGGCACCCGTGAGTCGTCGTCGGCCGACGGCGCGAGAAGTCCCTGGTAGATCGGCGATACGCCGAGGCTGCCGTAGTAGGTGAGCGGGTTGAAGTCGCCGAGTTCCTGCCCGTCGGCAAGCACGATCTGATCCTTCGCTTCACCCGAATCCGACGACGAGCACCCGACGGCAACCAGCGCCGTCGCCGCAACGAGGACCACGATCGATCTCTTTCGCACACGAACCCCTAAACATGTCGCTATGAACACCTGTCCTACCAGACATATGTCTGCCGTCACATAGGCATGCACAGGACACTATCGACAACCGCCCGAACCGGACACTGACCAGCCGGACAGTCTCAACCTGTTCACCCGGTCCCGCAGGACCGCCACCTCACGCCGCCCACCATCTTGACCCCCGAAGCCGAAGCAACAACAGCACAGCCCACCATCTTGATCCCCGAAACCGAAGCAACTACAGCACAGCCCACCATCTTGATCCCTGAGGCCGAAGCGACGAAGTCGCGAGGGTCACGAAGGGTCCGGCGACATTCCACACCTGACCGGACCACTCCGAACCCCACCCACAGGGCATAATTCGTACCCACAACCCCCGCAACACAGGAGTGCGATGTCCGAGCAAGCGCGCGCCCGTATACCCGACTCCCACATCTCCGCGGGGGTGGAGCCCGAGCAAGCGCGCGCCCGTATACCCGACTCCCACATCACCGCGGGGTCCGAGCCCGAGCAAGCGCGCGCCCGTATCCCCGACTCCGACATCGCGGAGTGGTCGTCCAGGTTCTCCCTGCTCAGCGACACCACGCGGCTACGCCTGCTGGTGGAGATGCACGCCACCCCCGACCAGACCGTCACCCAGCTGGCCGCGGCCGCGCAGATCACCGAGAACGCGGCCTCGCAGTCTTTGCGCGCTCTGCGCGACCAGGGCTGGGTGTCCGCGGACAAGGAGGGCCGCACGGTCCGCTACAGCGTCGTCCACGACGCGATCGTGCACCGCATACTGCACGACATCCTGGGCGTCGAGCATCATCACACGCACTCACACTGAGCCCCGTGACAAAGAACTAGAACACGTTCTAGTCTGTTCGGTGTGGATGTGACATACGAGGGAACCAAACGCGAACTGACCACCGACAAGGGTGTGCTCCGCTATCACGAAGCCGGCGACCCCGACGCCCCGACGCTACTGCTCCTGCACGGCTCCGGCCCGGGCGTGACCGGCTGGCGCAACTACCGCGGCAATCTCGGCTTCTTCGCCCAAACCCACCACTGCTACATCCTGGAGTTCCCCGGCTTCGGCGTCTCCGCCCCGTGGGACGGCATCCCCGTGCTCACCGCCGGCAGCTCGGTCACCCGCTTCATGGACGCCCTCGACATCGAGTCCGCCCCGATGATCGGCAACTCGATGGGTGGCGTCGTCGCCGTCAACCTGGCCATCAAGAAGCCCGAACGCGTATCCAAACTGGTGACGATCGGCGGAGTCGGCCCAAACCTGTTTTCCCCCAGTCCCAGTGAGGGCCTGCGCCTGCTCCAGGAATTCGCCGACGCCCCCGACCGCGACAAACTCATCCGCTGGCTCAACGCCATGGTCTACGACCGCAGCCTCGTCACTGACGAGTTGATAGAAGAACGCTGGGAGGTCGCCCTCAACCCCGACGCCCTGCGCACCGCCCGCGCGATGTACGGCTCGGCATCGTTCGAGATGCAGCAACAATTCCTCGCGACCGCCGACATCCCCCCGTATTGGTCGATGCTGCACAAGATCTCGTGCCCCACCCTGCTCACCTGGGGCCGCGACGACAGAGTCAGCCCCCCCGATATGGCCCTACTCCCCCTACGCCAAATCCCCGAAGCCGAACTCCACATCTTCCCCCGTTGCGGCCACTGGGTAATGATCGAAGCCAAGCAGGCCTTCGAAGCGACGGTAGCCGCCTTCCTCACCCGCTGACCGTTCCCGCGTCGCAGACTTCGTCCCGCCTATGAGATATCGCGACATCCAATAAGCGGGACGAAGTCTGCGACGCGGGAAATCAGGCGCGCGGCGACACGAGCACAACCCGGACGCCGAGCGCTTCGTACGTCGACCTGGCTCTCGCGTCCCGAGTCGCGAGAGCGACACCGTTCTCCCGCGCGGCAAGTGCGACGAGTCCGTCGTAGGTCGCTCCCCCGGCCACACCGGAGCGGGCAAAGAGCCGATGAACGCCGGCGACACCTTCCTTCGATGCCACGACGGTGTCGGCAAAGTTACTGTCCATCAAGGTGACCGCGTCTGCGGGCGCCACCCGCGCATCTCCTGGCAGTCGGGTGAGCACCGCGAACGTCTCCGCGAGCGAATGCCCGGTCAGTCGCAGCGTGCGCCCGTCGGCCCAGGCCACGACGGCGTCATGCTCGGGATGCGAAGCCACGAGCAACGGCACCGCGACGCTGGTATCGACCGCGATCCCATCCGTCATCGACGACCGGAGTCGATCAGCCCGAACATCATCTCGTCGGTGACGACGGTCTCACCGCGCGCCACCAGGCGGCCGCTCGGCTCGGTCTCGAGCCGAGCCGTACGTCCACCCGGCACTATCTGCACCCCGCCGCCATAGGCCGAGATGTCGACCGTCGTTCCCGGCGTGAGCCCAAGCGCATCACGCAGCGCCTTGGGCAGCACAACCCGCCCAACAGAATCTATGGTCGCCTCCACAGGGATCACACTACCAGCGAGTTCCCAGTCCAACCGTTCCCGCGATCTGAACTTCGTCGCGCTTATCGGATATCGCAACATCCGATTCGCGGGACGAAGTTTGCGACGCGGGAAAACTGGATGGGGCGTGGATGGAACCAAACGGGGGGCTGCTGCGTCTGATTGCCATGCGTATGTATCCCACTGACTCGTTTGGGCTTGTCCGGCGCGAAGCGGCGCACCTCGTCGGGATCTGTGATCGTGAGATCGCCTCGGCGATCCGAGACGATCATCTGTTGCGGCTGTACCCCGGAGTGTATGTGCCTCCCAGCGACGACTTCACCGGACGCGAGGGTGCGCAACGACTACACCGGCTGACCGCGATCGCGATCGCGACGTCCACCCGCACCGACGGCCCGATTCTGCCTATCAGTCACGACTCCGCTGCGGCGATGCACGCGGTGCCGCTGCTGAAGCCGAGTATCCGGCAGGTTCATGTGGTCACCGGGCAGTCGTCGGGCGGCGGAATCCGTAGGCATCGGCACCTGCACGCGGCACCGATCGACGACGACGAGATCACCACCGTCGACGGTATCGCCGTGACCTCCCTTGAGCGGACCTCCGTCGACGTCGCGTGTGCCGGAACATTCGCCCAGGCCCTCACCGCCTTCGACCAGACGATCCGGTGTGGTGGTGACGCCGCGTTGATGGCCGAGATCCTCGCGCGACGTCGACGTGTCGGCGGTCGTCGTGCGGCTCGCGCACTGTCGATGGCCGACGGGGCATCCGAGAGCGTCGCCGAGTCGTGGAGCCGGGCACAGATGATCGAGGCCGGGTTGCCGGTACCGCGACTGCAGCACCGATTCATTTGCCGCTCAGGAACATACGCCACCGACTTCGACTGGGACGAGAAGCTGGTCGGCGAGTTCGACGGAAAAGTCAAGTACGGGAGGCTCCTTCGCACCGGCGAGAACGCCACCGATGCCGTCATCCGCGAGAAGGTCCGCGAGGACGAGATTCGCGCCCACGGCCCGATGGTCATCCGCTGGACCTGGTCGACACTGGAATCCGGTTCCGTCCCCACCCTCCTCCACCCCTGGCTCACGAAGTTCGGCCTGATTACTCCCGCGTCGCAATTTTCGTCCCGCTAATTGGTTTTCGCGATATCCGATAAGCGGGACGAAGTTTGCGACGCGGGAACACCATTGCAACGGGTGGCAACTCTGTTGCACCCGCGGTATGGGGCTAGCGGCGGCTTCGACATGACCGGTCAGGCGGGCCTCATCGACGGCGGCATCCTCTTCCGCTGATCTACGCGCGACGCCCCCGACCGGATGGTGTCCGGTCGGGGGCGTCGTCACGTCAGATCAGTGGCGGTTCAGTACTTTTCGCCCTTCGCGGCCTTCTCGACCAGCGAGGCCGGGGGCTCGAAGTGGCTGCCGTACTTGGCTGCCAGGTCGCGGGCGCGGTCGACGAAGCCCTGCAGGCCGCCTTCGTAGCCGTTGATGTACTGGATCACGC
>NZ_CALLZT010000201.1:0-3002 GCF_937858515.1 uncultured Gordonia sp.
GTGATCGCCCGCATCGTCGACGACAGCGACTTCGACGAGTTCAAGGCTGAATACGGGTCGTCGCTGTGTACCGGCTGGGCCCGCATCCACGGCTATCCCGTCGGCATCCTGGCGAACGCGCAGGGTGTGCTGTTCAGCGCCGAATCACAGAAGGCCACCCAGTTCATTCAGCTCGCCAACCGCAGCGACACCCCACTGTTGTTCCTGCACAACACCACCGGCTACATGGTGGGCAAGGAGTACGAACAGGGCGGCATCATCAAACACGGTTCGGCGATGATCAACGCGGTATCCAACTCCACGGTGCCGCACATCTCGGTCCTGATGGGCGCCAGCTACGGCGCCGGACATTACGGAATGTGCGGGCGGGCCTACGATCCGCGGTTCCTGTTCGCCTGGCCCAGCGCCAAATCGGCCGTCATGGGCGCCGCGCAACTGGCGGGCGTGATCTCCATCGTGTCCCGCGCGGCCACCGAGGCACGCGGCGGCGTGGTCGACGAACAGGCCGACGCCGGACTGCGCGCCATGATCGAGGCGCAGATCGAACTCGAATCGGTACCCGCATTCCTGTCGGGAATGCTGTACGACGACGGCGTGATCGATCCACGCGACACCAGAACGGTGCTCGGCCTGTGTCTGTCGGCGATCGACACGGCAGAGATCAAGGGCACCAGCAACTTCGGCGTCTTCCGGATGTGAGGGACCAATTCATGGGAATTACTTCAGTATTGGTTGCCAACCGCGGCGAGATCGCCTGCCGTGTCTTTGCCACCTGCAAACGCATGGGACTGTCGACGGTCGCCGTGTTCTCCGATCCCGACGCCGGTATGCCGCATGTGCGTGCCGCAGACGTCGCGGTGCGGCTGCCGGGAGAAACCTCGGCCGAGACTTACCTACGAGGGGACGCGATCATCGCCGCGGCCCGCTCCGCAGGTGCCGACGCCATCCATCCCGGATACGGATTCCTATCGGAGAACGCAGGATTCGCGCAAGCCGTGCTCGACGCCGGACTGGTGTGGATCGGTCCGCCGCCCGCCGCGATCGAGGCAATGGGCGACAAGGTCAACGCGAAAGAACTGATGGACCGGGCAGGGGTGCCGGTGCTCGGCTCCATCGACCCGGCGTCGGCCACCGAAGCCGACCTGCCGCTGCTGATCAAAGCGTCGGCCGGTGGTGGTGGCCGGGGTATGCGGATCGTGCGTGAGCTGGCCGAACTCGAATCGCAGGTGGCCGCCGCCGCCCGCGAGGCGCAGTCGGCGTTCGGAGATCCGACGGTGTTCTGCGAACCGTACATCGAACGCGGACACCACATCGAGGTGCAGATCCTCGCCGACGCCCACGGCGGGGTGTGGGCGGTCGGTGAACGCGAATGCTCCATCCAGCGGCGGCATCAGAAGGTGGTGGAGGAGGCACCTGCGCCGCTCGTCGAGCGGGTCGGCGGGGACCTGCGTGAGCGACTGTTCACCGCCGCACGCGATGCGGCAAAGGCCATCGACTATGTGGGTGCCGGAACCGTCGAGTTCCTCGCCGACGAACAGGGCCGGTTCTACTTCCTGGAAACCAATACCCGCTTGCAGGTGGAACATCCGGTCACCGAACTGACCACCGGCACCGACCTCGTGGAGTGGCAGGTGCGAGTGGCCGACGGTGAGGCATTGGATGCTGCCGAACCCGTCAGCTCCGGGCACGCCATCGAAGTGCGGTTGTACGCCGAAGATCCCGCCGCTGACTGGCAGCCGCAGTCCGGTGCGGTGCACTCCGTCGCGATCGCCGCCGACAGCGAGTTCGCCGGACTGGCACGGCCCGGGATCCGGGTGGACGCCGGAATCGAATCGGGATCGGTGATCTCGACCTTCTACGATCCGATGCTGGCGAAGGTGATCTCCTGGGCTCCCGATCGGCGCAGGGCCGCCGCGATGCTTGCGCGGGCGCTGTCGGACGCGACGCTGCACGGGCCGGTCACCAACCGCGACCTGCTGGTGAACATCCTGCGGGACAAGGACTTTCTCGACGGCCACACCGATACTGGATTCCTGGATGCCTCGGCCGACGGCTATGCGGCGCTGGTGGAACCCGCGGCCGGTGAGGAGCAGATGCGCCTTGCCGCTCTGGCTGCGGCGCTGGCTGATGCGGCTGCGAACCGGGCGTCGGCAGGAGTGCAGGCCGGGTTGCCCGGCGGGTGGCGGAATCTGGCTTCCGGTTATCAGACGAAGAAGTATGTGGCCGTGGGTGATACGGACGAGATCGTCCTTCGGTATCGGCTCGGGCGTGGCGGATATGAGCTGCCGGATCATTCCGACGTTCAGGTCGTCGGGGCCGGACCCGATGAGGTGAGGCTCGACGTCGACGGGGTGCGGCGTGCGCTGGCCGTCTCGCGGTATGACGATGTCGTTCATGTCGACGGGCCGGGAACGGCCGTGGCGCTGCGGGTCGTGCCGCGGTTCACTGACCCGTCCGCGGTGCAGAAGCCCGGATCGTTGCTGGCGCCGATGCCTGGATCCGTGATCAGAGTCGCTGTGGCACAAGGGGACACGGTCGCCGCCGGTCAACCACTGATCTGGCTGGAGGCGATGAAGATGGAACACACCATCACCGCACCCGCCGACGGCATCGTCGAAACACTGGCAGTGGTTCAGGGACAACAACTTTCCGTCGGCGACGTGCTCGCCGTCATCACCGAAGCAACCGAAGGGGAACCCACGTGAGCGCATTCACCGAAACCGACGAGCACCGCGAACTGCGTGCCGCCGTCGCCGCACTCGCCACCAAGTACGGGCAGGACTACTTCCGGGCGTGCGCCCGAGAGGGCCGCAAGACCGACGAACTATGGGACGAGGCAGGCAAACTCGGATTCATCGGGGTGAACCTGCCCGAAGAATACGGTGGCGGCGGGGCCGGCATGTACGAACTGTCGATCGTGATGGAGGAGATCGCCGCCGCCGGCACCGGACTGCTGATGTTGGTGGTGTCACCGGCCATCTGCGGCAACATCATCGTCCGCT
>NZ_CALLZT010000202.1:0-21764 GCF_937858515.1 uncultured Gordonia sp.
AAGTTTCGCGAAGCACTGGCAGGAGGCGTGATGGTCACACGAGGCCAAGACCGCAGCCTGTCGGTGTACCGACTCGAGGACTTCGATGATGTGGCCGAGCGGTTGCGTGAAGCCTCGCGAAACGACCCCGAGGCCAGAGCTTTCCAGCGCTACTTCTTTGCCAGTTCCGACGAACAACGTCCCGATGCTCAAGGGCGGATCTCGCTGTCCGCGGGGCACCGGGAGTACGCCGGACTCGTGAAGGAGTGCGTGGTGATCGGTGGGTTCGATCACCTGGAGATCTGGGACGAACACACATGGAACGAGTATCAAGGCCGACACGAGGAGAATTTCTCGGCGGCGAACTCCACGGCACTGGATTCGCTGCTCTAGTCGGCCCGGTTGCAGGCGGCCGACAGGAACCATCACGAGGCAGGGAGTGCCGATGCGGTGAGGCCTCGGCCCGGAGCGACCCTGGCGTACTTCCCCAACGCCAGGTGCGTGTCCGGACCGGGACCTCTCTGTATCGGCAATACCGAAGGGGGCGCAGGATGACTGAACAGCCCCCGGCCGGGGGTACCGACCACGGCCACATTCCTGTGATGGTTCAGCAGATGATCGACCTTCTGGAGCCCGCGTTGCGCGCCGGTGCCGCCCCCGTCCTGGTCGACGCCACGCTCGGCGCCGGTGGCCACGCCGAACTCGCACTGCGCACGTACCCGCACATCACCGTGATCGGTATCGATCGCGACGAGTCCGCTCTGACGATCTCCCGGGGGCGGCTCGCCCGGTACGGCGACCGTATTTCGTTTCACCACGCACGATTCGATGAACTGCCGGATGTGGTCGCAGCCACCGGGCGGACCCACATCGATGCGGCTCTGTTCGACCTCGGTGTGTCGTCGATGCAGCTCGATCGGCCCGATCGCGGATTCGCCTACGCCGTGGACGCGCCGCTGGACATGCGGATGGACCCGTCGGGCACACTCACCGCAGCCGACGTGCTCAACACCTACTCACACGGTGAACTCGCGCGGGTACTGCACGAGTACGGCGAGGAGCGGTTCGCCGGCAAGATCGCCTCGGCGGTGCTGCGTGAGCGTGAGCGTGAACCGTTCACCAACAGTGCCCGCCTCGTCGCTCTGCTGTACGAGACGATTCCGGCGGCTACGCGCAGGACTGGTGGGCATCCGGCCAAGCGGACATTCCAGGCTCTGCGGATCGAGGTGAACAGCGAACTCACCGCACTCTCGGAGGTCTTGCCCGCGGCGCTCGGACTGCTGCGTGTCGGTGGCCGGGTGGCGGTGATGAGCTATCAGTCACTCGAGGACCGGATCGTCAAGCGCGAGTTCGCAACTCGTACCGCGTCCCGGACCCCGCCCGGACTTCCGGTCGAACTGCCCGGCAGCGGGCCGGAGTTCGCCCTTGTCACGCGAGGGGCGCTCCGCCCCGACGACGACGAACTCCACACCAACCCACGTTCGGCCCCGGTGCGTGTCCGGGTGATCGAGCGGATCGAGGAGAAGGGCTGACCGATGACCCTCCTACACGACGAGGCGACCGGCACGCGAGGTGCCGGCACCGATGCTGCCGCATCGGTGACCACCCGGGCCGGTCGCAGGGCCGGCCGGACGGTGGGCGGTGAGCGGGCGAGCAGGTCCGCGTCGGCGCAGCGGGCGATCGACCGCCGGGCCCGGCGCATCGCCCGCAGCGGTGGCAACACCACACCTCATGCATCTCGCGGCGCCCGGAATCGCCGTGTGCCACTCGTGGTTCCGTTCGTGCTGGTGCTGGTCGCGGGCCTTGGTCTGAGCCTGTGGCTCTCGACCAAGGCGGCGCAGGATTCATACCGGCTCGGCGCGGTACGCAGCGAGAACCAAAAGCTGTCGGACCGGGTCGACACTCTCAAACAGACCTTTGAATCCGGTGATTCGGCTGCGGCGCTCTCCGACAAGGCGGGCAAGCTCGGCATGATCCCCTCGGACAATCCGCCCCGGATGATCGTCGGTGCCGACGGGAAGCGCCGAGTGGTGGGGGAGTTGTCGCCGGCGCAGGGACGGTCTTTGCCCTCCATCAACGCCGCCACCAAGACCGAGGATCCGCTCGCGAAGATCGACAAGACCAAGGTCGATGATTCGAACGGGCTCGGCGACGCCGGAGGCTCCGGACAAGCCCAGAGCGGTCAAACCCCGAGCGGTCAAACCCATAACGGGCAAGACCGGAGCGCGACAGCCGATACGTCGGGTGCGCAGCCGAACTCGCAGTCGCCACCGGTGTCCGCGACATCCACGAACACTCCCGCACCCAACGTCCTGCCGATACCCGCGCCCAATGTCCTGCCGACTGTCCTGCCGACGACAGTGAGCAACCCGCCGGACGGAAATTCGGGGCAGCCGCGTTGATCGGATGGACAATGAATAACCATGACACGAACCACCTCTGATCGGCCCGGTGTCCGATCGGGCGGCGGTCCGCGCAGTGGTTCGGCCGCGAGCCCGGAAGGCCGGTCGGCCAGGGCCGCGGGCGACACCCCCGACCGCGCCGGGTACGGCGGAAACGGGCCAGGTGGCCCGATCGGTCCGGGTCTGGGCGAGAATCCCACGGGCACAGGTGGATTCGCCTTCCGTGCCAAGATGGCCGGCGTCGTCATCGTTCTCGCGGTGATCGTGGTGGCCATTCGGATGGTGTACGTGCATGTGATCGATGCCGGATCCCTGTCGGCCGAAGCCGCCCAGCAGCGTGAGTACACCCAGGTCCTGTCGGCCAAACGTGGCGCCATCATCGACCGCAACGGCCGGCCGATCGCCTACACGGATGAGGCGCGTTCGCTGACGTTCCTGCCCAAGGCGGTGCGTAAGAGCATCGCCGACACCCACGCGAAGGACGCGTCGGCTCCCGATGTCGCCACGCGTCTGGGAGAGATCGCCAAGGGGGTGTCCTCGGCGCTCGGCGGGTCGATCAGTGCGACCGACCTGCTGGCGAAACTCAACAGCCCCAACACCTTTGAGTATCTCGCCAGGTCGGTGAGTCCGGAGGTGAGTGCACGGATCACCGAGGAGTTCCCCGAAGTGGGCGCCGATCCGCAGCCGATCCGGTTGTATCCGGGTGGTTCGCTGGCCGCCAACATCGTCGGCGATGTCGACTATGACGGGCAGGGTCTGCTTGGCCTGGAGGCGTCCCTGGAACCGGTGCTCGGCGGCACCGACGGTTCACGGACCTACGATCGCGGTTCGGACGGGGCGGTGATTCCGGGAAGCACCCGCAATGTGCATCCGGCCATCAATGGCAAAACCGTCCGGCTGACCATCGACTCCGATGTCCAGTGGTACGTGCAGACGGCGGTGGCGCAGGCCAAGAATGCCTCCGGCGCCAAGAACGCGTCGGCCGTGGTGCTGGACGCGCACACCGGTGAGGTGCTCGCGATGGCGAACGACAACACGTTCAATGCCTCCGAGCCGTTGTCGGAACAGCAGCACGCGAACCTCGGAAACCCGTCGGTCACCTCGCCGTTCGAACCCGGATCGGTGGGCAAGCTGGTGACCGCGGCGGCGGCCATCGAGTACGGGCTGACCACTCCCACGACGGTGCACCGGGTGCCGGGGTCCATTCAGCTGGCCGGCGTCACGGTCAACGACGCGTGGGCGCACGGACCGGAGCCCTATACCACCACGGGAATCTTCGGCAAGTCGTCCAACGTCGGAACGCTGATGCTGGCGAAGAAGGTCGGGGAGAAGCGTTTCGCCGACTTGCTGGCCAAGTTCGGTCTCGGGACCCGGACCGGAGTCGGGTTGCCGGGAGAGAGCGCCGGTACCGTCCCTGCGCTGAGCCAGTGGTCAGGAGGGTCGTTCGCCAATCTGCCGATCGGTCAGGGTCTGTCGATGACGCTGCTGCAGATGGCGGCGATGTACCAGGCCATCGCCAACGATGGTGTCAGGATCGCGCCGCGGATCATCGTCGACGAGGGTACCGGCGCCCACAATTCGGCGGGTACCGACGAGACGCGTCCCGAGGGTGTGCGGGTGGTGAGCCCGGCGACGGCAAAGACGGTTCGGGAAATGTTCCGTGCGGTCGTCCAGAACGACCCGATGGGCGTGCAGATGGGTACCGGTACCAAGGCGGCCATTCCCGGGTATCAGGTGTCCGGCAAGACCGGAACGGCCCAGCAGGTGAACCCCGCCTGCGGCTGCTACTCCAACGACGCCTACAACATCACATTCGCGGGCATCGCCCCGGCCGACAAACCGCGGTTCGTGATCGGCATCATGCTCGACAATCCGAAACGGAGCTCGGACGGGTCAGGCGGGCAGTCCGCGGCACCACTGTTCGCCGACATCGCCTCGTGGCTGCTGCAGCGCGACCGGGTGCCGCTGTCGGCGCACCCGGCGCCGCGGCTGGTGTTGCAGGCGGACTAGGACGTGTCTGCCGTATCCACCGGGCCGTCGAGACCGTGCAAAGGGATATGGGAGACACGCCCTAGATGCGTCCGGCCGCTCCGGCTATCGGTATCGTGAGTTGTCCGTCGGCGGAGCCCATGTCCGCCGTACGGTGCGGGTGTGCCGTCGCAGTTCCCCGGCGTGCGGGGTGCGACCATTCCCCAACCCCTGAACCGAATGTCCCCGACCGGAGCATGAGCGCCGGTCCGAGCAACAGCGAGGAGAGGAGATCGCATGGCCTCGACTCGCCGTTCGAGTAAGCAGGGCGACAACCGTGCAGACGGCCCGCGTCGGCCACGGGTGGTGGTGCCGACTGACGTGTCAGTGCTGTCGGCGGCCACGGGCGCGCGTCTGGACCTGATAGGAGCCGGCGGTCACGACGTGCAGGTGACCGGCGTGACTCTGCGAGGTCAGGACGTGCAGCCCGGCGATCTTTTCGCCGCGCTTCCGGGCGCCAACACGCACGGCGCCAGGTTCGCCGCCGACGCGCTCGCCGCAGGTGCCGCCGCGATCCTCACCGACCCTGCGGGCCGCGCGGAGCTGGCCAGGGTACTGCCGCCCGATGCGCGGTGCGCGGTCCTGATCCATCCGGACCCGCGCCGCGTCCTGGGCGCGGTGAGTGCCCGTATATTCGCGCACCCCTCGCAACGCCTGAAGCTGATCGGTATCACCGGGACCTCGGGCAAGACCACCACCGCCTACATGGTGGAGGCGGCGCTGCTGGCTGCGGGCAGGTCCGTCGGCCTGATCGGCACCGTCGAGACCCGGATCAACGGCATTGCCATACCCAGTTCGCTGACCACACCCGAGGCACCCACCCTGCAGGCGGTGCTCGCCGCGATGGTCGAGGACGGGGTGGACACGGTGGTGATGGAGGTGTCCAGTCATGCGCTGGCACTCGGGCGGGTGGACGGCGCTCATTTCGCCATCGGTGCGTTCACCAACCTGTCGCAGGACCACCTGGACTTTCACGACACCATGCAGGCCTACTTCGACGCCAAGGCCAGGCTGTTCGCCGCGGGATCGCCCACCCACGCCTCTCGTGCTGTGATCTGCGTCGACGACGAGTGGGGCAGGCGAATGGCCGAGGTGGCCCGCGGTGCGGCGACGGGGTCGCGGCCGTATCCGGTCACCGTGTCCGCGGGGCCGGCGGATCGGCCTGATGCGCCGGGCCGACGAGCACAGTGGACCGCCGGACGGCCGCGTGTGACTGTGTCGGGTAAGCAGCTCGTGCCGGTGACCGGTCCGCGTGGTGTGGAGTACGAGCTGACTGTTCCGCTGCCGGGTCGCTACAACGTGGCCAACGCGCTGACCGCGCTGGCGATCGTGACGGCGGCGGGAGTCGCGACGCAGGTGGCGATCGACGGGATCGCGGGGACTCGGGTGCCGGGCCGTCTCGAACGAGTGGATCGGGGCCAGGACTTTCTCGCGCTGGTCGACTACGCGCACAAGCCGGGTGCCGTCGAGGCGGTACTGGCCACCTTGCGTGCGCAACTGGATACCGCCGCTGATGGGGTAGGTGGTGCCGACACCGCGGATACGGGCCGCGTTGCGGTGGTACTCGGTGCGGGCGGCGACCGCGATACCGGTAAGCGTGCGCTGATGGGTGCGGCCGCGGCCCGCGGAGCCGAACTGGTGGTCATCACCGACGACAATCCGCGCTCGGAAGAACCTGCCGCGATCAGGACAGCCGTCGTCGCGGGCGCCCGTGCGATCTCCGGTGGCGAGCGGCCGGCCCGGGCGGAGGACATCCGCGAGATCGGGGACCGGCGGGAGGCCATCGCGGCTGCGGTTACGTGGGCGCGACCCGGGGACATCGTCGTCGTCGCGGGCAAGGGGCACGAGACGGGGCAGGAGATCGCCGGGGTGAAGCATCCCTTCGATGACCGTGTCGAACTCGCCTCGGCCCTTGATGCCCTCAATGCCCCTGATGCCCTCAATGCCGGTGCTGAACCGGAGGTGGACCGATGACCGCGATGACGGTGCTGCGTGCCACCGGTTCGGCCGGCGTGGCACAGATCCGGGAACTATTGCGCACCGCCGCCGAGCTTCGGTCACGGGCTCCGGTCTCCGGACCTCCGGGCGTACAGGTCCGGATCTGGGCGATCATCGGCGAGCTCGATCTGCCGGACGGCGCTGCGCAGGCCGCCATGAGCGAGAACGAACGCGTCGTCGAACATGACCTGGTGGGACGCCTCGTGGTGCGCCTGGCGATCGACAAGACGCTGTGCGTCGGCGATTCGCGGTCGGTGCGCGCGTTGTATCAGGGCGCGATCATGGAAGGCTCGTGGGGCGACGAGGTACGGCTGGTGCCCGACGCCGCGCAGGCGCTGACGGTGACGGTCGAGGACGACTCGTGGCGGCCCGCGGCCGGCGACATCGTGGTCCTTGCCGGACCGGACGATCTGGTAGCGGCGGTGGAGCAGTGGCAGACGGTGCTGGGATACGAGTTGGCCTGGGCGGGCGATGATGCGGCCAGGGCCGGTGACAAGTAGATGGAGTACGACGTGACGAGTTGGGTGGGCGATAACTGTCCCGGCCCGGTGCGGCCGGGTGACCGGACGCGACGACTGACGGGCGGTGTGCGGCTGTGACACAGATTCTGATCGCCGGGGGCATCGCGCTGGCGGTGTCGATCCTGCTGACGCCGGTGCTGATCCGCGTCTTCTCCCGGCGCGGGTTCGGTCAGGAGATCCGGGTCGAGGGCCCGCAGAGTCATCAGACCAAACGCGGCACGCCGTCGATGGGTGGCGTCGCCATCATCGCGGCCCTGTGGGCGGGCTACTTCGGCTCGCATCTGGTGGCCTGGGTGACAGATCGGGAGGGTCCGACCGCGTCGGGTCTACTGGTGCTGGGACTGGCCACGGTGCTCGGCGGAGTCGGCTTTCTCGATGACTTCATCAAGATCCGCAAGCACCGCAATCTCGGCCTGAACAAGACATCCAAGTCCGTCGGTCAGTTGGTCGCCGCGATCCTGTTCGGCATTCTGTTGCTGCAATTCCGCAACGATGCCGGCTACGCGCCCGCCAGCACGACGCTCTCGTACGTCCGTGACATCGATGTCATGGAGATGGGCTCGGTCGTCTTCGTGGTGTTCTGCTGGCTCGTCGTCGCGGCCTGGTCCAACGCGGTCAACTTCACCGACGGTCTCGACGGCCTGGCAGCGGGATCGATGGCGATGGTCCTGGGTTCGTACGTGCTGGTTACTTTCTGGCAGTACCGCAACGCCTGCTCGGGCGGACCGAAGACCACCGCCGAGATCACCTCGGGCTGCTATCAGGTGCGTGACCCGCTCGACCTGGCCGTAATCGCCGTCGCGGGCGGCGGTGCCTGTCTGGGATTCCTGTGGTGGAATGCGGCGCCGGCGAAGATCTTCATGGGCGACACCGGATCGCTGGCACTGGGCGGCATGCTGGCCGGCCTGTCCATCACCACTCGCACCGAACTGCTGGCCGTGATCATCGGCGCGCTGTTCGTCGCCGAGATCATGTCGGTGGTCATCCAGATCGCGTTCTTCCGGACGACGGGGCGCCGGGTGTTCCGGATGGCTCCGTTCCACCATCATTTCGAACTCGGTGGCTGGGCGGAGACGACCGTCATCATCAGATTCTGGCTGCTGACCGCCATCGCCTGCGCGCTGGGCCTGTCGCTGTTCTACAGCGAATTCGTCACGGGCGGCTGAGGTGACCGGCGTGCGGGAGACAGCCATCGCGGAGCTGACCGGCGGCGAGGTCGTGGTCGGCGGTGCGGGGGTCGCAGGCTCGTCGGCCGCCCGGCATCTGCTGGCCGCGGGTGTTCCGGTGGTCGTGGCCGACGCCCGATTCGGCGGTGAACACGACGGGGAGGTCCCGGTCGCCGGTGAACTGCGCGCGGCCGGGGCGCGCTGCGTCGGTATCGACGACCTGCTCGCCGACCCGGAGTGGACCGCACGCACCGGTCTGGTCGTCGTGTCACCGGGCTTCGCGCCCGCGCATCCGCTGGTCGTGGCGGCCGCCGATGCCGGCGTGCCGGTGTGGGGTGAGGTGGAACTGGCCTGGCAGATCGACCAGGACGGCTGGTTCGGTGCCCCCCGCACCTGGCTCGTGGTGACCGGAACCAACGGTAAGACCACCACCACCTCGATGCTGGAGACCATTGTGTCCGCCGACGGCAGAGCCGCGGCCGCGTGCGGGAACATCGGCGATCCCGTGCTCGACGTGCTGGCCGTACAGCCGCGGGCCGAGGTGCTGTGTGCCGAGTTGTCCTCGTTCCAACTGCATTGGGCGCCGTCGATCGTGCCGGCCGCGGGTGTGGTTCTCAACGTCGCCGAGGACCACCTCGACTGGCACGGGTCGTTCGCGGCCTATCGCGACGCGAAGGCGGGCGCGCTGACCGGCCGTGTCGGTGTGGTAGGCCTCGACGATGCGGTGGCCTCCGTGATCGAGACCGGACCCGGCACCCGACGTGTCGGGTTCACGCTGGGAGTGCCGGGCGACGGAGAGCTCGGCATCGACGGTGACGTGCTGGTGGACCGTGCGTTCGGTGGTGGCACGTTGTTGCCGGCCGCCGATGTCCGGCCGACGGGTCCGTCGGGCTGGTTGGATGCGCTGGCTGCGGCCGCGCTGGCGCTCGCGGTGGGTGTGGCGCCGTCGTCGGTGACAGCCGGGCTGACCCGCTTCACACCCGCTGCGCATCGCGGTGAGGTGGTGGAGACGATCGACGGGGTCGAGTTCGTCGACGATTCGAAGGCCACCAATCCGCATGCCGCGTGCGCCGCGATCGCCGCGCGGGAACGGGTGGTTCTCATCGCGGGCGGACTGCTCAAGGGCGCGTCGGTCGATGATCTGCTCATCGAGATGCGCGAACGGCTCGCCGGCGTGGTCGCGATCGGGGCCGATCGTGGCATCATCATCGACTCGATCGCACGACACGCCCCAGATGTCCCAGCAGTCACAGTGTTCACAGGTGACGATGGGACGGTGAATGTGCAGCGAATCATCGGCGGTGCCCCGGCGTCTGTGAATCCGGCGTCTGTGAAGTCGGCGTCTGGGGACCCGGGGGAGTCCGATGCGGCGACAGCGTCCGCGGCCGACATGGTGATGCGGCAAGCGGTCGGGGAGGCCTGGCTGCTGGCGGCAGACGCGAACGGCGAGCCCGGCGCCACTCCGGTCGACGCTGTTCTGCTCGCCCCGGCCGCCGCCTCGCTCGACATGTTCTCCGGCTACGGCCGCCGCGGTGATTCGTTCGCCGACGCGGCCCGCCGGCTGCGGGGTACGGACGTATCGGCGTCCCGATGACCGCCGCGTCGTCGGCATCCCGGAGTGTCGGACAGGTCACCTCGGTGGTGTCCGCAGTCCGCGAGGTCGCCGGCGGCCTGTTGAGCAGGCCGCTGGCCTCCTACCACCTCGTCCTCTCGCTGGCCGGCACGCTGACGCTGATCGGCCTGGTGATGATCCTGTCGGCCTCGTCGGTGGAGGGGTATTCCAAGGAGGGGTCGGCCTACGGCCTGTTCACCACGCAGCTGGTGTTCGCTGTCATGGGTGTGGCGGTGTTCGCCGTCACCCTGTGGTTGCCCGTGCGCGTGTTCCGCAGGTTGGCAGCGGTGATGATCACCGTGACGACGATCCTGCTGGTGCTGGTCCTGATTCCGCATATCGGCATCGAGAGCAACGGCGCACGCCGGTGGTTCAACATCGCCGGGCTGTCGGTGCAGCCCTCGGAACTTGTCAAGGTCGCATTGTGCGTATGGGGTGCGCATGTGCTGGCCGCCCGTCGCAGGGAGAATGCGAGCCTCAAGGAACTGCTGATCCCACTGCTGCCGGTGGCCGTGATCATCTGCGTCCTGATCATTCTCGAACCGAACCTGAGCACCACGATCACCATCGCGATCATCGTCGGCGCCCTGCTGTGGTTCGCCGGCCTGCCGATCAAGGTGTTCACGACATTCGCGCTGGTCGGCGGGGTGCTCGCGGTACTGCTGTCGTTCATGGCCGGCTACCGATCGCAGCGCGTCCTGAGCTTCCTCGGGCATATCGACGACCCGCAGGGCGCGGGGTACCAGGCCCGCCAGGCCGGATACGCGCTCGCCAACGGCGGTGTCTTCGGCGAAGGACTCGGCCAGAGCCGTGCCAAGTGGAACTACCTGCCCAATGCGCACAACGACTTCATCTTCGCCATCATCGGCGAGGAACTGGGGCTGCTCGGTGCCCTGATGGTCGTGGGGCTGTTCTGCCTGCTCGCCTACGTCGGATTCCGCATCGCGTCCCGGTCGGTCGATCCGTTCCTGCGGCTGCTGACCTCGACGATCACCGTGCTCATCGTCGCCCAGGCATTCATCAACATCGGCTACGTCATCGGCGTGCTGCCGGTGACCGGCATCCAGCTGCCACTGGTGTCGGCGGGTGGCACCTCGGCGCTGACGGTGCTCGCGATGCTGGGCCTGATGGCCAATGCGGCGCGACACGAACCAGAGGCCGTCGCGGCACTGTCGGTGGGTCGCCGGACGGGGCTTGCGCGCTGGCTGCGTCCGCCCGCACCGGTACCGTACCGGCCCGCGCGAGTTCCGGCTCAACGCGGGCGGTCCTCACGTGGGCCGGATCGGCGCCGTGAGCAGGGACAGGTCCCGTCGGCGCCCGCCAACCGGCCCGCGGCCACCCGCGGTGGGTCGCCTGCCGGCAGGGTCGGTTCGCCGAGATCGGGTGAGCGCGGCGCACCCGCGCGCGGTGGCGTGTACCGGGGGGCGCCGTCGTGGCGGTCCAGGGCCACTGCCGGAAGGGGAACTGCCGGAAGGGGAATTGGGGGCACCGGCACAACCGGCGACGCCGGATGGGAGCGGACCGCGAGACTGCGGATCGACTACCGTACGGGGTACAGCGCCAACCACCGGACCGAACCGGCCCCGCGCACGCATGGCCGGGACCGACGGGGCGGCTCCGCGGGCGGCGGACGCTACTGGGCGTGACCGGTTTACCGGCCAGGCGTCAGTGACACCGGAAATGGAGCGGTACAGCAGTGACGAGTTCGGGAACAGGTCCGGCCGGATCGGGATCGGATGATCACCCCGACGAGGTGAACACACCCGACATCGAAGCGTCCGGTGTCCACGGCCCGGGTGTTCATGGCCCTGGTTTCAAGGGCCGCGGTTTCAAGGGCACCGGTTTCAGCGACACCGGTGTCAACGGACCTGGGGGCCTGTCCGTGGTGGTGGCCGGCGGCGGTACCGCCGGCCACATCGAACCCGCGCTCGCGGTCGCCGATGCCGTTCGCCGGCTCGACCCGTCCGCCGACATCACCGCGCTCGGGACGACTCGCGGACTGGAAACCACCCTGGTTCCCGAACGCGGATTCACCCTAAGGCTGATTCCGCCGGTTCCGCTACCGCGCAAGCTGAACAAGGACCTCGTCCGGCTGCCGCTGCGTGTGGTGCAATCGGTCGCGGCCACCCGGTCCGTGCTCAAGGATGTCGGCGCCGATGTGGTGGTCGGCTTCGGTGGCTACGTGTCGCTACCTGCCTACCTGGCCGCACGACTGCACATCCGCGCCGGGCGGCGGATTCCCATCGTCATTCACGAGGCCAACGCGAGCGCGGGTGTGGCCAACAAGGTCGGCGCACGTTTCGCCGACAAGGTGCTGGCCGCGGTACCCGATTCGGGGCTCGACGACGCGCAGGTGGTCGGGATGCCGGTACGCGGCGTGCTCGCCGAACTCGACCGCGGCGCCTTGCGCGCCCAGGCACGCCAGTACTTCGGCCTGGCCGATGTCCCCACACTGCTCGTTTTCGGCGGCTCGCAGGGTGCGCAGCGCATCAACGACGCCGTCGCCGGAGCTGCCGGCGCGTTGGGCGCTGCCGGGATCGGTGTACTGCACGCCTACGGACCAAAGAACTCGATCGACCCGAAGTCTCCCGACGGCGCGCCGCCGTACCGTGCGGTCGGCTACCTCAAGCGCATGGACCTGGCGTACGCGGCAGCCGACTTGGTGATCTGCCGTTCCGGGGCGATGACCGTGGCGGAGGTGTCGGCAACCGGACTGCCCGCCGTCTACGTGCCGTTGCCGCACGGCAACGGTGAGCAGCGGCTCAATGCCGTGCCGCTGGTGGAGGCCGGCGGCGGGGTGCTCGTCGACGATGCCGAGATGACCACCGACTGGGTGGCCGAGCATGTTCCGGCGATGATGGCGGACAAGGACGCGCTGGCCGCGATGTCGGCGGCCGCGTTGTCGACCGGCCATCGCGACGCGGCCGAGGCCGTCGCGAAGGCCGCGCTGGAGCTGGCCCGGAGTCGGCGATGACAGCGCACGGCACGGCTCCGCAACGGCCACTTCCCGAGCTGCTCAGGCGTGTCCACATGGTGGGTATCGGCGGCGCCGGAATGTCGGGACTGGCCCGCATCCTGTTGGCCAGGGGCGGCCAGGTGTCGGGATCGGACGCCAAGAACAGCCGCGCCATACTCGGGCTGCGGACCAGGGGCGCACGTGTGCAGATCGGGCACGATCCCTCTGCCCTCGACCAGCTGCCAGGTGGCCCGACTGCCGTCGTCACCACCTATGCCGCCATTCCCAAGACCAATCCGGAACTCGTCGCGGCGCGTTCGCGCGGCGTCCCGGTGTTGTTGCGGCCGGTGGTGCTCGCCGAACTGATGGCCGGTTTTCGGACGTTGCTGATCGCCGGGACACACGGCAAGACGTCAACGACGTCGATGTCGGTGGTGGCGCTCCAGCATTGTGGGCTCGACCCGTCGTTCGCGGTGGGCGGGGAGCTCAACGAGTCCGGCACCAACGCGAACCACGGCACCGGCGAGGTGTTCGTGGCCGAGGCCGACGAGAGCGATGGTTCGCTGCTCGAGTACCGGCCCGACGTCGTCGTCGTGACCAATATCGAGGCCGATCACCTCGACCATTTCGGCACGCGCGAGGCGTACGTCGAGGTCTTCGACAGGTTTACCGAGTGCATCGCCGACAACGGCACGTTGGTCGTCTGCCTCGACGACCCGGGGTCGGCGGCTTTGGCGGGGCGCTGCCATGAGGCGCTCGCCCTACGGGGTGTTGATGTGGTGGGTTACGGCGAAGGCGTGCACGCGGCGCTGGCGACGGACGTTCCCAACGTCGCAGTCCTGCAGCTGTACACACCGCGGATCGCGGGTGGGGCGGCACAGGTGCGGTTCGCGGGCCAGATCACCGGGGGTGAGCCCGAGACCATGCCGGTGTCCGTGACCTTGCCCGGAAAGCATATGGCACTCAACGGAATCGGTGCGGTGCTCGGTTGTGTGCGGGCCGGTGGCGAACTCGCCGAGGTTCTGGAGGGGATCGCTGCCTTCGGCGGCGTGCACCGGCGGTTCGAGGTGCGTGGCGTGGTGGGTGATGTGGCCGTCGTCGACGATTACGCGCATCACCCCACGGAGGTCCGGGCTGTGCTCACCGCCGCGCGTGACGTGGTGACCGCGGCCGCGCGGGAGGGTAAGCCGGCCGGTCGGGTCATCGCGGTGTTCCAGCCCCATCTGTATTCGCGGACTGTCGAGTTCGCCCACGAGTTCGCCGCTGCGCTCGACCTCGCCGACGTGGTCTTCGTGGCGGACGTCTACGGCGCCCGCGAGGCTCCTCAACCCGGCGTCAGTGGTGCCACGATCAGTGAATTACTCACTGTGCCAGGACAATTCGTTGCAGACCTGTCCGTGTTGCCGTCGGTGGTCGCCGGGGAGGTGCGGCCGGGTGACATCGTCCTGACGATCGGTGCGGGAGACATCACCATGCAGGGCCCCGAGATCGTCACCGCGCTCGCCGGCCGTGGCGACGATCCGGACGCACGGGCGGGGGAGCCGGCGGGATGACCGGCCGCACGCGTTCGCGGCGGCGGGGATTGATCTGGACGGTGCTCGCCGTCGTGGTGGTGGTCGCCGGAAGCCTCGTCGCGTACTACACGCCGCTGATGTCGGTGCGCACGACCGAGGTCAGCGGGAACCGGGTCGTACCCGAGAGCAGAATCCTGACGGTCGCCGATGTGGCGTCCGGGACGCCGCTGCTTCAGGTCGACACGGCGGCCGTGGCCCGGCGGGTCGCGGCGATCGAATCGGTGGAGTCGGCCCGTGTGCAGCGTTCCTATCCGTCGGCCTTGACGATCACCGTTGTCGAACGGCGGCCCGTCGTGCGCGTGATCGACGGGCGGAACACTCGGATCCTGGACCGGCTGGGCGTCGCCTACCTGACATACGCGGACGGGGAGAAGGTGCCCGCGCAACTGGCGTCTTTGCCGCGGCTCACCACCGCCCACCCGGGTCCGACCGACCCGACCACCAAGGCCGCGGTGTCCGTGGTCGCCGGTCTGCCCGTGTACCTCAGCAGGAAACTGCTGTCGGTCAACGCGACCTCCCCTGTCGATATCGAGCTGACCCTGACGGGTGACCGCAGGGTGATCTGGGGTGACAGCGAGAGGGGAGACGACAAGGCCAGGGCGCTGAAGAACTTGTTGACGCGTAGCGGAACTCTCTATAACGTGTCGAGCCCTGACTTTCCCGCCTTCACGTGACGGAGGTCTCAGGCAGGCGCGTCTCCGGCGTCCGACATGGCGAAATGTGTGTCGCCGACGTGAATTCACCGAGTAACTTCGCGACACGCCGCACATTAGCTGGCTCATCGGCGTCCGCGTGCCTAGCGTCTTGACCAACACGGAACTACTTGACATAACTCTAAGTCTATGGTTGAGGTTTAGGGTTGAGGTCAGGGTCGGTTGAGAGGCTGTCGCAACCTTCGCCGTCGGGGAGTCGTCTCGCCCGTCGCCGAAGGCCACCGGAAGCCGTCTCGCCGGCAAGAAGTCTCCGTACGCAGCTGCAGGCATTTACACCGATGAGGAAGGCGATGGATATGACGCCACCGCACAACTACCTGGCCGTGATCAAGGTCGTCGGCATCGGCGGCGGCGGTGTCAATGCCGTCAACCGAATGATCGAACAAGGACTCAAGGGAGTTGAGTTCATCGCGATCAACACCGATGCCCAGGCGCTTTTGATGAGTGACGCCGACGTCAAGCTCGACGTCGGCCGCGATTCGACCCGCGGCCTCGGTGCGGGCGCCGACCCGGAGGTCGGCCGCCGGGCGGCGGAGGACGCGCGCGACGAGATCGAGGAACTTCTCAAGGGCGCGGACATGGTGTTCGTGACCGCGGGCGAGGGCGGTGGCACGGGAACGGGCGGCGCGCCCGTTGTCGCGCAGATCGCCCGCAAGCTCGGAGCGCTGACCGTCGGTGTCGTCACACGTCCCTTCTCCTTCGAGGGCAAGCGCCGCGGCAACCAGGCCGAGAACGGCATCGTCGCGCTGCGAGAGTCCTGCGACACCCTCATCGTGATCCCCAACGACCGCCTGCTGCAGCTCGGTGACGCCCAGGTGACTCTGATGGACGCGTTCCGCAGCGCCGACGAGGTGCTGCTCAACGGTGTTCAGGGCATCACCGACCTCATCACCACCCCCGGTCTCATCAACGTCGACTTCGCCGACGTCAAGGGCGTCATGAGCGATGCCGGCAGCGCGCTGATGGGCATCGGTTCGGCCAGAGGAGAGGACCGGGCCCGCAAAGCCGCCGAGTCCGCGATCAACTCGCCGCTGCTGGAAGCGTCGATGGAGGGTGCCCGCGGTGTCCTGATCTCGATCGCCGGTGGTAGTGACCTGGGCCTGTTCGAGATCCACAATGCCGCCACGCAGGTGCAGGAGGCCGCGCACGAAGAGGCCAACATCATCTTCGGCACCGTGATCGACGACAACCTCGGCGACGAGGTCCGGGTCACCGTGATCGCGGCCGGGTTCGAGGGCGGTCCGCGTACGCGCACCGAAGTCCCCGCCATCCCCGCCAAGACCACGACACCCACCACCGCACGTACCGGGGTGGTCGGGTCGGGTCAGGCCGGCAGCGTCGGCCGGGCCGCGGCGAACGATCCGCTGTTCGGCAAGGTGTCCGCGTCGGGAGGCGATCCATTCGCCGCCCGTGAGGAAGCGCCCCGGGCCAACAGCGTGCGGATCGATGACGACGACGTCGACGTGCCGTCGTTCATGAAGCGCTGAGGCCTGCCGGGGTTCCGATCATGAACGGCAGGTCCGGATCGACGACAGCGACGGGGCCGGTGTGCTCCGCGCCCGGTCGCGTCACCGTTCGGCGTGTCGTCACCACCCGCGCCGGAGGAGTCTCACAGCCACCGTACGACTCCTTCAACCTCGGTGACCACGTCGGCGACGATCCTGCGGCGGTAGCCGCGAACAGGCGGCGCCTGGCAGAGGGGATCGGTCTGCCCCCGGCCTCGCTGGTGTGGATGGAACAGATACACAGCAGGAACGTATCGGTCGTCGACGGACCGGTGGCCGAGGCTGTCCCCGCCACCGATGCCATGGTCACCGCGACTCCCGGACTGGCCCTGGTCGTCCTGACCGCGGACTGTGTACCGGTACTGCTTGCCGACGACGAGGCGGGCGTGGTGGCAGCGGTTCATGCGGGCCGTGTAGGCGCCCGGATCGGCATCGTGGGAGAGGTCCTGCGCACGATGATCGGGCTCGGTGCGCGGCCCGAACGTATCGGCGCGCTGCTCGGTCCGGCCGCCTCCGGGGAACGCTACGAGGTGCCGGCGGTGATGCAGCAGGATGTCGAGGCACACCTGCCCGGCAGCGCGTGCACCACCGTCGCGAACACACCCGGTCTCGACATCCGCGAGGGTATCCGTCGGCAACTTCTCGCGGCCGGTGTCGGCGCCGTGGCCGTCGATCCGCGTTGCACCATCGCTGATCCCACGCTGTTCAGCCACCGTAGAGGCGCACCGACGGGCCGACTCGCCTCGGTCATCTGGATGGAAGGTCTGCGTGTCGGTCCCGGATTCGCTGATGCTGTGACGCTAACCTCTCACTAATCACATCGGTCACATGAGAATCACTAAGCACTGTGACAACAGCTTTCACCTGGTGCGCAACGATCGGAGACCCCCAATGACCACAATGCAGAAGTTCAAGGCATATTTCGGCATGGTGCCTCCGAGCGATTACGAAGACGACTATCTCGAGGAGCCGGGCTCCTCGCTGCGTGCCGCCCGTGACCGCGGATACCGCGACGACTACGACGCCGACTACCGTGAGCCGGACTACCGGGAGACCGATTACCGGGACGCCGACTACAGGGACACCGACTATCGGGACGCCGACTACAGGGATGCCGAGTACCGGGATACCGAGTACCGCAGCGCCGGATTCGCCGACAGCCCGCGTGAGTCCGACTACAGCTACGACGAAGGCCGTCGTTACGACGACCGCAACTACGAGAAGGCCGAACACGCCTATACGGGAGGACGGCCCATCAACGAGCACACCGAGCGCCCGCGGCAACCCGCGCGACTCGAACCACTCCAGCGCAGCACCGCCGCCCCGCTGCGGGCCGCGAACACCCGGCCAGGGTCGGGCGGCGACCAACAGGAACTCGGCCGCATCTTCGCCGACGGACCGCTGCACAAGATCACGACGCTGCGCCCGGCCGACTACAGCGAGGCCCGCATCATCGGTGAACGCTACCGTGACGGCAGCCCGGTCATCATGGACCTGGTCAACATGAGCAACGACGATGCCAAGCGACTCGTCGACTTCGCGGCAGGTCTTGCCTTCGCGCTGCGCGGTTCCTTCGACAAAGTCGCGACCAAGGTGTTCCTGCTCTCACCCGCCGACGTCGACGTCACCCCCGAAGACCGCCGCAAGATCGCCGAGACCGGGTTCTACAACAACAAGTAGGTCTGCCGGCAGCCGAACCCCGCAAAATAGGCCCCAACTCCGCAAAATGGGCACCGCATTGGTGCCTTCGAAAACCGATCAGGCAACCTGGTGATGTGACGACCTTCCTTCTGGTTCTCTACTACATCCTGTTCGTGTACTGGCTGCTGCTCCTGGCTCGGCTCGTCGTGGAGCTGGTGCGCTCCTTCGCTCGCGAGTGGCGGCCCACCGGTATCGCGGTGGTGATCATCGAAGCGGTCTTCACCGCCACCGATCCGCCGATCAAACTTCTGCGGCGACTGATCCCACCGATCCCGCTCGGCCCTGTGCGTCTGGACCTCTCGCTCATGATCGTGATGATCGTGGTGATCGTCGCGATGCGAATCGCGCAGGGCGCCGCGAACTCCTCGGGGGCGGCACTCGCGCTCGCGCTCTGAAGGGTGGTCGGGCGCCCGGCCGTGGCGTGAGCAAACAAACCACCCGCGGAGAAACTGGGAATTGAACGCCACAGATGTCATGATTGAATCACCGTTGTATTGCGAGACTGCATCGATCCCGTGTGACAGATGGGGTGAATGTGGTAGCGCGGAACCACAGTGACAAATTTTGACTGGTATGAATCACTAGTAGTGTCAAACTGTAGCGGTGGTGTGTGTCGGAGGTGTAGCCCAACAGGGTTAGCTCCTGCGGGTCGCCCACCCCGTGGCCCGGACTCCGATAGCCTGGACCACTAGAATATCGAGATACCTACGACCGAACTCGAGACCAGAAGCGGCCTCGAGATGAGAATGAGGGGAACCGACATGCGGCTGACACCAGCTGATGTGCACAACGTCGCGTTCAGTAAACCGCCGATCGGTAAGCGCGGCTACAACGAGGACGAGGTCGATCAGTTCCTCGATTTCGTCGAGACCGAACTGGCCCGGCTGATCGAGGAGAACTCCGACCTCAAACAGCGGGTCGAGGAGCTCGAGGCCGACCTCGCCAACGGCGGTGCGTCCACCGACCGGTCGGGTGGCGACGCGACGACCACGCTGCTCAAGGTGGCTGCCCCCGCACCCGTCGCAGAGGTTCCCGCAGTCGGCGACCAGGACGCAAGCCTGCGTGCGGCCAAGGTTCTCGCGCTTGCCCAGGACACCGCGGATCGTGTTGCCGGCAGTGCGCGCGCCGAGGCCGACTCGTTGCTCGGGGACGCGCGTTCGCGTTCCGACGCCATGGTCAACGAGGCGCAGACCAAAGCCGATGCGCTCCTCGGCGACGCGCGTCAGCGCTCTGAGGCGATCCTCGCCGACTCGCAGACCCGGTCCGAGACCCAGGTTCGCCAGGCACAGGAGCGAGCCGATGCCCTCCAGGCCGACGCCGAGCGCAAGCATTCGGAGATCATGGGCACGATCAACCAGCAGCGCACTGTTCTCGAAGGCCGTATCGAGCAGCTCAAGACGTTCGAACGCGAATACCGCACGCGCCTCAAGACCTATCTCGAATCTCAGCTCGAAGAGCTGCAGCAGCGGGGCAGTGCCGCTCCGGTGGAAAGCGGTTACCCGGCCGAGCAGCAGAACGCGGGTGGATACCCCGCCGGCTACACGGGCTGACCGGGAAGACGGGGTAAGGCATACATCGTGCTCGCATTGGCACTGGGCGCCACACTTGTCGCATTCGTCCTGCTGGTTCTGGGACTTGTCACCGGCACGGTCTGGCTCGCCATCAGTTGCATCGTCGTGTGCTTGGCGGGTCTGGGCTTCCTGATGGCAGACGTGGTCGGATCCGCGCGTCGTGCGCCGGCTCGTAGCGTCGAGCAGATGGTCGGGGGAGCTTCCTCGGCCGGGCGGCGTGCAGGGGCCACGACCCCTCTCGCCGACGACAGCAGATCCGGCGACGAGGCGATCAATACCGGCGGCACCACGGTCCGTCAGCCGTCCGGCGTCCAGCGTGGTGCGGCGCGATCGGGCGCCATGCCCGCATTGCCGACCGGGGCACAGGCCCTGCCGACTGCGGCACCCGCCTGGAATGACGCGGTCGCCTCGGGTCCCCGGGCGTTTGTCGGCGTCGAAGAGCCGGCCGCGCGCGAATCCGGGGTACCGGCGTCGGGGCCGGGGAATGCCTCTACACAGCGACTCGGAGCGCCCACGGCCGGACCTTCCGTCGGGGCGACCGGTCAGACCGCGATTCCCTCGGGTATGGGGCCGGCCAAGCAGCTGGAGGTCGCGAATTACTCACAGCCCGCGGCCACACCCGTTCCGCCGGTGAGTCGCCCGGCCGGTGGCTATGACGACTACCTCAGGTCGGTCGGTGGTTTGCCGGAGACCCCTCCGCAGCGACCTGCGCCGCCGCAGCGGCCCGCACCAGGAGATACAGGCACACAGCGTCCGCAGCCGGGCCGCTCCGAACCGTGGACCGGTCAGTTGCCGTCGGGTCGCGCACCACAGCAGCCTCGTCAGCAGTACAAGCCGCCCACCGGGCCGCAGGCGCAGTTCGGTGCGGTCGCAGGACCGAGTGCCGACTCCCAGGAGACCCCGCGGCCCTGGACCCCGTCCGTTCTGCCCGCCCGGCCGGGACAGACCGCCGCCGGAGCATCCGGTACGACGCCGCCGGTCACCGGCCGTCGCCGCAAGATCGACCCGCTCGATCCCGAATGGCGTCCGGGTACCTGATCGGGGCCGGAGAACAACCGAACCACCAGAAAACCGATTGTGTGGCGTTGCGTAGGCAGCGCTACACTGTCGTTTGCGCATGCACCATTGTGTGCAGGTGCGTCGCATTGATCCGGCCATCACCGGGGAGCACCTGGAAGAACGGGACCGATGACATCGGTTCTCACTAGACCCAGGCGGGCAGCGGCCCGTCACAGCCGCAGGAGTGTGCGTCCACCCCGGATGCGCACACCGTAGAGAGGCGTCGCACCAGCGGCGCAAGCGGGGTGGTACCGCGCCGCGGTGTCGAAGACGACACCGATGCGTCCCCGTGCGAGCACTTTCGAGAAGTTCAGCACTTCGAGAGTTCAGCACGAGGAGACACCGTGACCGAATCCCCTGAACCGGGTACCACCGGGCGCACCTACCCGCTCGTCGATCTCACCGGCGGCACCGGCCGCACGGCCCCGAGCTTTCCCGACGTGGAGAAGCTCGTCCTCGACTACTGGCAGGCCGACAGCACTTTCCAGGCATCCGTCGACAACCGCGCCGACGCCGACGAATTCGTGTTCTACGACGGACCTCCCTTCGCCAACGGACTGCCACACTATGGGCACCTGCTCACCGGATACGTCAAGGACGTCGTGCCGCGCTACCAGACCTTGCGCGGCAAGAAGGTGGAGCGCCGGTTCGGCTGGGACACCCACGGCCTACCCGCCGAACTCGAAGCCGAACGTCAGCTCGGCATCACCGACAAGTCCGAGATCGAGACGATGGGCGTGGAGAAGTTCAACGACTTCTGCCGCGATTCGGTGCTGCGCTACACCGGTGAATGGCGCAACTATGTGACGCGTCAGGCCCGTTGGGTCGACTTCGACAACGACTACAAGACACTTGATCTGGACTTCATGGAGTCGGTGATGTGGGCGTTCAAACGCCTGCACGACAAGGGTCTGATCTACCAGGGCTACCGGGTGCTGCCGTACTCCTGGTACGAGCAGACTCCGCTGAGCAACCAGGA
>NZ_CALLZT010000203.1:0-49835 GCF_937858515.1 uncultured Gordonia sp.
GTGGTGGGCGCCAAGATGGTGCGCAAGCGGATGCGGGCGCTCAAGTATCCGAAGGCGACGGTCGAGGACGTCGCGACCCTGGTCTTCCTGCATCTGCGGTTCCACGGCTATGGCGACGGTGCCTGGACCGATTCGGCCGTACGCCGTTACGTCACCGACGCCGGTGACCTGCTCGATCGACTCAACAAGCTCGTGCGCGCCGACTGCACCACCCGCAACAAGCATCGCGCCCGGCGCTTGCAGGAGAGCTACGACGACCTCGAGCGACGCATCGCCGAACTCAAGGCTGCCGAGGATCTCGGTCGAGTCCGGCCGGATCTCGACGGCAACGCGATCATGGAACTGCTGGGTCTGGAGCCCTGCCCGGAGGTCGGCGAGGCGTGGAAGTACCTCAAGGAGCTGCGCCTGGACCGCGGCCCGCTCCCCCGTGAAGAGGCGGAGGCCGAACTGCTCAAATGGTGGGCCGCGCGTCGTTCTGAGGGCAACTGACCTGCCTTCCGGCGCCGCTGTATACAGAGGTAATCTCGGAGTCACTGCCGTGTAAACACCCGGTAAAACCTGACCGCTCGCGAGAAGGACCCGTACGAGCGGGGCGATTCGGAAGGGATCAACGGTGCACGCGAAACTCCAGAATCTGTACGAGCAGGTACTCCAGCGCAATCCCGGCGAGGCCGAGTTCCATCAGGCCGTCACCGAGGTGTTCGACAGCCTCTCCCCCGTCGTCGACAAGCATCCGCACTATGCCGACGCCGCGGTGATCACCCGGCTGTGCGAGCCCGAACGGCAGATCATCTTCCGGGTGCCGTGGATCGACGACGCCGGCCAGATCCACGTCAACCGCGGTTTCCGGGTCGAATTCAATTCGGCACTCGGACCGTACAAGGGCGGCCTGCGTTTTCATCCCAGCGTGTATCTGGGCATCGTCAAATTCCTGGGCTTCGAGCAGATCTTCAAGAATGCGCTCACCGGCCTGCCGATCGGCGGCGGCAAGGGCGGTTCGGACTTCGATCCCAAGGGCCGTTCCGACGCCGAAGTGATGCGCTTCTGCCAATCGTTCATGACCGAGTTGTACCGGCACATAGGCGAATACACCGATGTTCCCGCCGGCGACATCGGTGTGGGCGGGCGCGAGATCGGTTACCTCTTCGGACAGTACAAACGCATCACCAACCGCTATGAGTCCGGTGTGCTCACCGGCAAGGGCCTGGCCTGGGGTGGTTCCCAGGTGCGCACGGAGGCAACGGGTTTCGGAGCCGTGTTCTTCGTCCATGAAATGCTCAAGGCCAAGGGCGATTCCCTGGAGGGCAAACGGGTGGTGGTGTCCGGCTCGGGCAATGTCGCCACCTACGCCATCGAAAAAGTGCACGAGCTCGGCGGCACCGTCGTCGCGTGTTCGGACTCGTCCGGCTATGTGGTCGATGAACTCGGGATCGACCTCGACGTTCTCAAGGAAGTCAAGGAGATTCAACGGGGCCGGATTGTCGACTATGCGCGCCTGCGCGGTGAGAATGTGAAATTTGTTGGCGGCGGCAGTATCTGGGATGTGCCCGCCGACATAGCGATTCCGTGCGCCACGCAGAACGAACTCGGTGGCAAGGATGCCAAACAGCTCATCGACCACGGCGTCACCATCGTCGCCGAGGGCGCCAACATGCCCTGCTCCCCCGAGGCCATTCGGCTGTTCACCGACGCCGGTGTGTTGTTTGCACCGGGTAAGGCCGCCAACGCCGGTGGTGTGGCCACCAGCGCACTGGAGATGCAGCAGAACGCATCTCGCGATTCGTGGAGTTTCGAGCACACCGAGGAACGCCTCGCCGACATCATGCGCGGCATCCACGACCGCTGCCTGCACACCGCCGAAGAATACGGTGCGCCAGGCAATTATGTGGTCGGCGCCAACATCGGTGGTTTCATCCAGGTCGCCGACGCGATGCTGGCCCTAGGCGTCATCTGAGAACCACTTCGACGGGGTGGTTGGCATTCCCGAACAGCATTGGGTGCTCGGCCGTCGGGACTACCGGTGCCGGGGGTTCGTGAAGTCGGTCGCGACGGTGGCCGCGAGCTCCATGAACGCCATCCTCGTGGACTTGCTCATCAGATTCAGATCCACGTCGGCACCCTCGGCCAGGTGATCGTCGAACCCGACCAGCCGGATAGCCCGGCAGCGCGCCGAAAAGTACTCGGTCATCTGCTCGATATCCACATTCGGCGATCCCGGCCGCGACGAGCTGATCACGACGATCGCCGACGACACCAGCCGACCGAAGCCGTGCGCGTCGAGCCAATCGAGGGTCGATGCCGCGCTGCGTGCGCCGTCGATGGCGGGGGAGGAGACCACGATTATCGAATCAGCGGTATCCAGAACGCCTTTCATCACCGAGTTGCTCAATCCGGTACCGCAGTCGGTGATGATGATGTTGTAGAAGCGCTGCAGAATACCGAGCACGCCTCGGTACTCCTCGTCGTTGAACGCCTCCGCGGCGGCCGGATCACGTTCGGAGGCAAGAACTTCCAAACGGCTCGGGGCCTGGGAGGTGTGCTCACGGATGTCGGAGTAGCGGTTGAGGTTTCGGTCGGCGAGCAGATCGCGCACCGTGGAATCGGTCTCGCGCGGTAGGCGTTGCGCCAGCGTTCCCAGGTCGGGGTTGGCATCGACGGCGATCACTCGGTCGCCGCGCAGTGATGCCAGCGTGGAACCCAAAGCGATTGCGGTAGTGGTCTTTCCGACGCCACCCTTGAGTGAGAGCACCGCGATCCGGTAATCGCCGGCCAGCGGCGTCCGGATCGCCGACACCAGCTTCTCGCGATACACCTCCGATCGCGGGTTGCGCGGGTTGATGGTACCGCCGGTCGCCTTGTACACGGCGCGCCGCCAGCCCTTCCGCGGCGCCTGGCGTTCACGTTTGACGAGGGTGCCATCGTCGAGGGGACGTGAATCTCCTTGTAGTACAGGAGATTCGACGTGATTGTGTCCAGTTTGGTCGTGTCGCGTCTCGGAGTGGTCGAAGCCGGCCGGGGGAGCGACAGGGGGGATGACTGTCGTCTGCTCGGACCCGTCCGGATACGGCGGAACATTCGGCTGCGCAGGCTGTGGCCCGGTGGCGGCCGGAAACCCTCCGCTGAACGGCCCGGTACCGGGGGACCCATTGACTGAGGAGGCGGCGCCGAACCCACCGGTGTTGAAGCCGCCTGTACCGGGGTGTCCGGCGGTGGAATTGTCCTGGCCGGCCCACGGCGGTACGTACGCCGTCGGCGGAGCCTCGGCGTTGTCTCCCCTGGGTACCCAACTGGGCAGCACCTGTTCGGTTGCGGGCACCTGGTCGGCGAAGGGGACGGGCCCGCCGGCCGAGCCGCGGTGTGGGCGCTCGTCAGTGGGAAGCGGAACCACCTCGGCCTCAATCGGTTCGAGCAGGGAATCCGGTTCGGGCACGGGGGGCAGGTCGGGGAAACTCACCGGTCCGAAGCGCTGAGACGGAACCGGAGGCGACTGATCTGAGCTCTGTGACCCCGCCGCATCGGCGGTGTGATCAGTGGTTGTGTCGTCGCGTGTGCCCATCGGGTCGCTCCCCCTCGTGTGCTGGGCCTGTCCGTCGGTGTCAGTCCCACAGTCGAATCTATCCGATTGCCGGATTCGGACCGCGTTACCGGCGTCGTTGCTCGTTCGGTGACCAACCCTGGGGTGCCGACAGGGGTCCGATCGGGCCGAAGGAATCAGCCACGGTGGCAGCGAGTTCCAGGAAGGCGGTGCGGGTGCGCCGGTCCATCTGGTCGAGGTCGATATACGATCCGGTGGCCAGGTGATCGTCATACGGGATCACCTGAACCGCCCGCACCCGGCCCAGGAAGTGGTCGGTGAGCGCGTTGACGTCGATGGCCGCGCCGCCCGGACGTGCCGCGGAGATCACCACCACCGACTCCCTGACCAGCCGCTGATATCCGTGTGCCTCAAGCCAATCCAGTGTGGCCGCGGCGCTTTGCGCGCCATCGACGGCGGGTGTGGTAACGACGATGATGGCATCGGCCATCTCGAGCACACCCTCCATCGCCGAATTCACCACGCCGGTACCGCAGTCGGTGATGATGATGTTGTAGTACGACTGCAAGATTGCGATGACCTGCCGGTAATCGTTCGCGTCGAACGATTCGGACATAGCCGGATTACGTTCGGAAGCAATCACTTCCAGCCGGCTCGCTGCCTGGTTGGTGTGCCGCCGCACATCGGTGTACCGGCACAGGTTCTCGTCGGCCAGCAATGTGCGCACCGTGGCCGTCGATTGCTCGGGGATCCGCCGGGCGAGCGTCCCGAAGTCGGGGTTGGCATCGACCGCGATCACCCTGTCGCCGCGCAGGGACGCGAATGCCGAACCCAACCCCACTGTGGTGGTCGTCTTTCCGACACCGCCCTTCACCGACATGACCGCGAGACGGAAGTCTCCGTGGATAGGGGTGCGGGCACGTTGCACGAGCATCGACAGTTGCTGATCGGTCTTGCTCGCCCCGAAGGTGATCAAGCCACCCGACGCGGCGCGGAGCTTCTCGCGCCACCCACCGGAATACCTGCCGCCGCGGTAATCGGGCCTTGGGTCTGATGGTCGCTCGGTCGCAACCGCCGGCGTACCGGACTGGTTCGCAGTGGTCGGTGCCGGAACGGAGCCGGTCATGGGCGCCTGCCCGGCCGGCGACGAATACGGCTGCTGGTATTGGTGGGGTTGAGGGTACTGCTGTGCTTGTGAGTACTGCTGTGCTTGTGAATACTGCTGGGCCTGTGAGTACTGCTGTGCTTGTGGGTAGACCTGGGACGTGTGCGGTGCGTGTGACTGTGGATAGCCGGGCGGGGCAGGGAATTCAGGACCGGCGACCGGCGCTTCGGGGCCCGGGATCTGAGCTTTGCGACCGGTGACCTGGTACGGAGCCGATTGACCGGCCGACCGCGGGGACGCGGTGGGGCTCCGGAACTCGGGCGCGGCCTGGTCTGCGGTCACCTGGCGCTCGGGCTGGCCGGGTTCAGGTTCCACCGGGCGCTGCCCGGTGGCGGACCCGACGACGCCGGCCTGGTCGGCAGGCGGATCGGGAATCGCCTGTATGGGGACTGCCATCGGACCTAGGCCCACCGGCCCGGAACGGGCCGAGTTCTGGGGCTGCGGGTCCGGCGCGGGGTTGTCGACTGACCGGAGCCACGGCGGTGGCTGCGAGTGGTCGGGGAGTGACATCGCAATTCCAATCGTCTGTGGGCGGCCAGGCGCCACGCGAAATGGCTGGTCGTTGCAGACTGGCCGTGCAACATCCTACCGGCACCGGTCCGCATACCACCCGATCCCGGCTGAGGTTAGACCCTTCGGTTACGTGGCGTGTCCTGACGTGTCTCCCAAGAGTCGTCGGCGGATGTGGTCGGCAGGTATTCCCTCGCAACCGGTCGGTGGCTGGTTACGCTGCACGCAGCATCGGCGATGCTGCCGGTGTTGCGTCCGTACCCGTGATGAATGGATCCTTTATATGTCGAAGAAGAACAAGATCATCGGGCGGCTGGAGGTCGAGGTCACCCGACTGCGCGGTGAGCTCGCCAAGGTCACCAAACAGGCCAGGCATGCGGACAAGTTGGCGCGCAAGCGTTTCCGCAAAGCCGAGCAGGACATCTCGGCACTGCGTAGCGATCTGCTGGCATCCCTGCCCTTCCGCAAAAGCGACTCCGGCCCCCTTGCCTCCGTCACCCAGCTCGTGACGAAGCCCGCGGCCGAAGTTGCTGCGCCGGCCGAGGTTGCTGCGCCGGCGAAGGAAGCGGCGCCGGCGAAGGACGCGGTGTCCGTGAAGGAAGCCCCTGTGGAGGAAGCCCCGGTGAAGTCGTCGCCGGCGAAGAAGACCCCGGCTCGCAAGGTCACCGCAAGCAAGGCCGCTCCGACCAAAGCCGCTCCAACCAAAGCTGCTCCAAGCAAGGCTGCTCCAAGCAAGGCCGCTCCAAGCAAGGCCGCTCCAAGCAAGGCCGCTCCGACCAAGGCCGCCACGAGCAAAACCGGTTCGAGCAAGGCCACCGCGAGCAAGGCCACCGCGAGTAAGGCCACTGCGAGTAAGGCCGACGCGAGCAAGGCCACCACGAGTAGGGCCGACGCGAGCAAGACCCGTGCGGACAAGGCCGCGCCGGCGAAACGCGCCGACAGCAAGGCCGTGCCGGCGAAGGCCCCGGCTCGCAAGGTCGGCGGAACGAAGGCCGCCGCCGGAAAAGCCGAATCTGCCGCCACTCCCACGAAAGCATCTGGTGCACAAAAGGATTCGTCTAATAAGAGCGCTACCCACAAGAACACCGACAATAAGGGCACTGCGCAGAAAGACACTGCGCAGAAGGACGCCGGGACGAAGAACAAGAAGGCACCGGCACGCGGCGGTCCGACCGTTGCCGAACTGCGTGTACAGGCCAAGGCCCGGGGGATCTCAGGATATTCGTCGATGACCAAGGCGCAGCTGACGAAAGCTCTCAACTGACGGGTGCCTTGCCCCGACGGGGCCTGACTGAAGGGGGCCTGACTGAAGGGTTCTGGACGCAGAAGACTGGACACTTGTCTAGGCTGGGGGAAGCCCTGCATCACCACAGTGTCATCGCCACAGCGTCGCGGAAGGAACCTCGCATGTCACAGACCGTCAAAGGTGTCATCTCACGAGCCAAGGGAGCGGCGACGGAGGTCGTCGACGTCGTGGTTCCCGACCCGGGTCCCAACGATGTGATCGTGAAGATCGCGGCGTGCGGGGTGTGCCACACCGACCTCGCCTACCGCGACGGCGGCATAAACGACGAATACCCGTTCCTCCTCGGCCACGAGGCCGCGGGCATCGTCGAGACAGTGGGTGAGGCCGTCACGCATGTCGAGGTCGGCGACTTCGTCATCCTCAACTGGCGGGCCGTGTGCGGACAGTGCCGGGCCTGCAAGCGGGGCCGCCCGTGGTACTGCTTCGACACCTTCAACGCGAGCAAGAAGATGACGTTGACCGACGGCACCGAGCTGAGCCCGGCACTCGGGATCGGCGCGTTCATCGAGAAGACCCTGATCCACGAGGGGCAGTGCACCAAGGTCAACCCGGAGACCGACCCGGCCGTCGCCGGTCTGCTCGGCTGCGGCGTGATGGCCGGCCTCGGCGCCGCGATGAACACCGGCAACGTGGGCCGCGGCGATTCGGTCGCCGTCATCGGCTGCGGCGGCGTGGGCGATGCCGCGATCGCCGGCGCCAAGCTGGCTGGGGCCACCACGATCATCGCCATCGACCGCGACCCGGCCAAGCTCGACTGGGCCGTCGGGCTCGGCGCCACGCATACGATCAACGGCGCCGAGGTCGATGACGTGGTCGCGGCCGTGCAGGAGCTGACCGACGGCAACGGCGCCGACGTCGTCGTCGATGCCGTGGGTCGTCCGGAGACGTACGAGCAGGCGTTCTACGCCCGCGACCTGGCCGGCACCGTCGTGCTGGTGGGTGTGCCGACGCCGGAGATGAGACTCGAGCTGCCGCTGGTCGACTTCTTCTCGCGCGGCGGTGCGCTCAAGTCGTCGTGGTACGGCGACTGCCTGCCCGAACGCGACTTCCCGATGCTGATCGACCTGTACGAGCAGGGCAGTCTGCCGCTGGACAAGTTCGTCACCGAACGCATCGGGATCAACGACGTCGAAGCTGCGTTCGACGCGATGAAGGCCGGCAAGGTGCTGCGTTCGGTGGTGGAGATCCGATGACCTTCGGGGTTCAGAGTGTCGTCACCTCCGGCACGTTCTCACTCGACGGCGGCACGTGGGACGTCGACAACAACATCTGGGTGATCGGCGACGAGAACGAGGTCGTCATCATCGATGCCGCACACAACGCGGCGCCGATTCTGGAGACGGTCGGTGATCGCACCGTGAAGGCGATCGTGTTGACGCACGGGCACAACGACCACGTGACTGTGGCCCCGGAGCTGTCGCGGGCCACCGGCGCGCCGATCCTGCTGCACCCCGGCGACGACATGCTCTGGAACCAGACCCATCCCGATGTCGCGCACGTCGATCTTGAAGACGGACAACGGATCTCGGTTGCCGGAACCGAACTCACGGTGATCAACACGCCGGGGCATTCGCCGGGTTCGTGTGTGGTGTACGCGCCGGAGGCCGGCATTCTGTTCAGCGGCGACACACTCTTCCACGGCGGTCCGGGCGCGACGGGACGCTCGTTCTCGAGCTTCCCGACGATCATCGAATCGATCCGCGACAAGATCTTCACACTCGATCCGGAGACCAAGGTGTACACCGGTCACGGCGAGGGCACGTCGATCGTGGACGAGGCCCCGCATCTGGAGGAGTGGATCGCGCGCGGTCACTGACACACCCGCATGCGCGCAGACGCCTGGCCCGGCGAACACCCGTATGGGTCGAAAGACCCGAAGCGGACCAACATCCAGGGTATTTCGCCGGGACCACGCGTAACGTCCGGTAGGTGAGTGACTCAGGGGCGCCGCGCCCGGCCCTGGCGAAACTGGCGCAGTGGGGCCGGGGCTCACGTGGCCGTGGGTTGCTGCGGTCCGTGGCGCCGCCCTCGCTCGTCGGATACCGCACCCAGTGGTTGGGCCGCGACGTGCTCGCCGGGGTGACCCTGGCCGCCATCGCGATTCCGGAATGCCTGGGCTACGGCGCCATCGCCCAGGTCCCGGTGGTGGCCGGTCTGTACACGATCATCCTGCCCACCATCGTGTTCGTGCTCATCGGATCGTCGCGGCTGATGGTGGTCGGCGCCGACTCGGCCACCGCGGCGCTGCTCTCGTCCGGCATCGCCGGGCTCGGGGTGGCGGGACTGCGCGCCGGTTCGGACGAGTGGCTGCAGTGGGCGGGTCTGATCGCGCTGGTGACCGGGGCGATGCTGGCCGCGGCGTGGGTCCTGCGGCTCGGGTTCCTCGGCGACTTCCTGTCCACGGCGGTACTCACCGGATTTCTCGCCGGCACCGCGATCACCGTGATGACCGGGCAGCTGCCGACGATGCTCGGCATCTCCGACACCCACGAGGATCAGATCTGGAATCGCTGGCTCGCCATCGCCAGGGGAGTCGACGACATCGACATCTGGGCTTGTCTGCTGTCCGTCGTGGCGTTGCTGACCCTGATCCTCGGTAAACGGCTGGCACCCCGGCTGCCGATCCCGTTCGTCCTGGTGGCCGGCGCGATCGCCGCGGTGTGGATCTTCGGCTGGGACGAGGACGTGTCGGTTGTCGGTAAGGTGAGCGCCGGCCTGCCCGAACTGGGCCTGCCCGACGGCCCCGGCTTCACCGACATCGGTACCGCCTCGACCGTCGCCTTCGGCTGCACCATCGTCATCCTCGCGCAGAGCGCCGCCACCGCCCGCGGATTCGCCCAGCGCAGGGGAGAGTCCGCCGACGTCAACCGCGACATCCTGGGTCTGGCCGGGGCCAACTTCGCCGCAGGTCTGAGCGGCACCTTCGTCGTCAACGGCAGTCCCACCAAGACACAGGTCCTCGACGAACAGCGCGCACGCAGCCAGGTGGCAAACCTGACGATGGCGGTGGCGACGCTGCTGGTGGTGCTGTTCCTCAGCGATGCGCTCGCCCACCTGCCGCACGCGGTGCTCGGCGCGATCGTCTTCGTGGTCGCCGCCAAACTCATCGACGTCCGTGAGGTCGTGCGCATCTTCCGGGCCCGTCGATCCGAACTGGCCACCGCGGCGTTCGCGGCCGTCATGGTGATCGTGTTCGGTGTCCAGACCGGCATCGTCGTGGCGATGGTGGTGTCGCTGCTGGCCCTGATCCGGCGGCAGTATCGGCCCGACCGCTTCGTGATCACGGTGAGCGACGGCGGCAAACGTGCCTTCCTGCCCGCCCGCCCCGGGTTGCAGTCGCTGCCAGGGCTGATCATCTTCCGCTACGACGCCGACCTGTTCTACGCCAACGCCAACCGCTTCTCCGACGACGTGCAGGGCCTGCTACGGTCGGCGCCGACCCCGGTGAACTGGCTGGTCCTGGACTGCGCGGCGATCGGCGACGTCGACTATTCGGCCTCGACGATGCTCAGCTCACTCATCGACTACGTACACAAACACGGCGCGCATTTCATCCTCGCCGGCGTCGATCCCGTCCTCCAGAAGGCGCTGTTCACCGAGGGTGTGCTGGCCGGGCTCGACCCCGACCACGTGTTCGCGTCGGTGGGTGCGGCGGTACAGGCGTACCGGGAGCTGAACCCGCAGCCGCCTCCGGACACGCCGGAACCCGAGGCATCCGGGCCAGAAGACGATTGAGGGTCGGGAGATAATTGAGGTCGGGGTGCGTCGCTAGCGGCCGGTGCCGACGGTGACGACGAGCTTGCCGCAGGCCCGCCCCGACAGCAGATACTCCATCGCCGATGCGGCGTCGTCGAGTGGAAACACGCTGTCGACTGCGGGGCGGACGCGGCCGTCGTCGACCATCGCGGCGAGTTCGGCCATGTCCTCGCCGGTTTCCTTGCTGATCAGCCCGGTGAGGCGTTGTCGTACGAACGGCGAGGTCAGTGCCGCGTACAGCTGCCGTTGCACACCGTCGGTCCAGCGGCCTCCCGTTTCGGCGCCGACCACGACCAGTGTTCCGCCTGCGGTGAGCAGGCGCCGCAGCCGACGAACAGGCAGGTAGCCCGCGATATCGAGGATCGCGTCGAAACGCCCGATGGGGGAGATCTCAGGCGAGGTCGGGGTGCGGTCGATCGGGCCGCCGGTGTAGTCGATGAATGCGGTCGCGCCGAGCGAACGGACGAAGTCCTCCTTGGCACCGGATGCGACCGCGGTGACCAGCGCACCGGCCGATGCGGCGATCTGCACCGCATACGACCCGACCCCGCCCGAGGCACCGGTGATCAGCACCCGGTCGCCCGCGGTGATGCGCGCGGCACGCACCGCCTGCAGTGCGGTCAGACCCGAGATCGGCAGGGTGGCGGCCTGCTCGGGCGTTGCCGACGATGGTGCATGGGCGAGCCGGGCCACGGGGATGAGCGCGTACTCGGCCAGTGACCCGGCGGCGGTCCCGATGACCTCGTCGCCGACCGCGAAGCCGGTGACGCCCGGTCCGACGGCCGCGATGGTCCCGGCGGTATCGCGACCGGGGACGGGTGTTTTGGGTTTGCGCAGCCCGATGGCCGGCCGGGCGATGAGTGGCAGCCCGGTCATCAGGTGCCACGTGCCGCGGTCGATGGCCGCCGCGCGCACCCGGACCAGAAGCTCACCCGGACCGGGCTCGGGCCGGGTGAGCCGCGTGACCTCGAATGTCTCGCTGCCGCCGTACCGACCTTGCACGATCGCCTTCATGGTCACGGTGCCGGTGGTCTCGCCGGCTGGTGTGGTGGTCATCGCGTCGCCCTCGTCCCTGTCGCCCCTGCTGCGCGGTCGTCCTTACTTTGTAAGGCATGGCCACAAGCTACCCTTACTGCGTAAGGGCGTCAACGGTGAAGCCGTGATCCATGGGAAGGTACGTCCATGTCCGGAACCCGTACGACACCGCTGACCCGCGCCGACATCGTCGGTAAGGCCATGGCCATCGCCGACACCGACGGGCTGGCCGCGGTCACCATGCGCGCCATCGCCCGCGGCCTCGGCGTCGAGGCCATGTCGCTGTATCACCACGTCGCCAACAAGGACGCCATTCTCGACGCCCTCGTCGACGCGGTATTCGCCGAGATCTACACGCCGTGCATCGGTGAGCCGTGGGCGGCGGAACTGCGCCTTCGCTGCCGGTCCGGGCGTGAGGTGCTCACGCGGCACCCGTGGGCGATCGGGCTGATGGACTCACGCAAGGGTGCCGGGTTCGAGACGTTGCGGCATCACGACGCCGTGCTCGGCTCCCTACGAGAGGCCGGATTCACGCTCGAGGCGGCCGGCGCCGCGTTCGCTGTGCTCGACGCCTATCTGTACGGATTCCTGGTGCAGGAACTCGCGCTCCCGTTCAGCGACGACGCCGGGCCCGCCGACGTCGCGGGGGAGATCGTCGCGGCCATGCCCGCCGGGGACCTGCCGTACCTGCACGAGTACGCAACCGAGCGCGTCTGCATGCCCGGCTATTCCTTCGGCGATGAGTTCGATCCGGGACTCGAACTCATCATCGACGGACTCGAACAGCGCCGGGCAGACCTAGAAGATCGGACATAGGTCAAGATCGGACATCGCCTCCGGGCTCATTCACCGCACGTTTCACGTGAAACAATGCAATTTGCACCAAACACACGGCACAATTGGACATGATGGTGAAGACGGAGACCGGATGAGCGACCCCACTGCGGTGTCCTCGCGTGTTCGGCAAGCGTACGAGGACTTTCTGTCCGGCGTGACGCCGTCATCTGATGCTGTCCGTACGGTGGTCCGGGATTCGTGGGCGCGATCGCTGCACAGCGGTGTCGATCCGGGTATCGCGAGCCCCGACGACCCGCGGGTGATGAGTCATCCGGAGTTCATCGAGTATCGCGCCGCGCATCCCATCACTGCCGTCCTGCCACTCGTCCAGTCGCTGATGCTCGACGATATCGCCGATTCGGGTGTGCTGGTGGCACTCACCGACGAGGTGGGCAGATTGCTGTGGGTGGAAGGTTCGTCCGAGTCGCGGAACAAGGCCGACGGTATCAATTTCGTCGAGGGCTCGGTGTGGAGCGAAGACGTGGTCGGCACGAACGCGCCGGGACTGGCACTGGCCGTCGACCGTGGCGTGCAGGTGATCGGTCCCGAGCACTTTTCGGGGCCGGTCCAGAAATGGAGTTGCGCCGCCGCGCCCGTTCACGATCCGATCACCGGGCATGTCATCGGCGCCATCGACGTCACGGGCGGGCGTGAGGTGGAGGCACCGTTCGCGCTTGCAGCGGTCCGTTCGGTGGTCGCGGCCGTCGAACGTGAGCTCAGATCGCAAGCCGTCGACCTCGCGGCCATCCGAGGTGGTGCGCGTCCTTCCGGTCCCGCGCCGGCGGTCCCGCATGTCGCGGGAACCACCGTGTCGATGCCGCGCCGGGCACGGCTGGAGGTGCTCGGTGACGGCCGATACCGCTGGCATCGGGCCGGCGACGCGGCGGGTGGCCGCAACCTGTCCAAGCGGCATGCCGAGATACTGGTGCTGCTGCAGAGTTTCCCCGACGGTCTCGCCACCGAACAGCTCGCTCTGATGCTCGCCGAGGACGGACTCGACCCGGTGACGGTCCGTGCAGAGATCTCCCGTCTCCGCAAGGATCTCGGGAGCACGGTGGTGGGTTCGCGCCCGTACCGGCTGACCATCACTGTCGAGTCGGATCTGGGTGAGGTCCGTGAGCGGATCGCTTCGGGCAGTGACCTGGTTCCGGCGATCGAGCTCTTGGGCCGGGGTGGGCTGTTGGCGGAGTCGGTGGCACCGGGCATCGTTGACATCCTCGAGGAACTCCGTGAGGATCTGCGTTCGCGGATCATCGATTCCGGTGATGTGGCCGCGTTGCGCAAGTGGACGACGTCGGTGCATGGTCGTGACGATCTCGCCGCCTGGCGCAGGCTGGAGCACCGATTGCCACCGGGACACCCCGATCGGGCGATCTGTGCGGGTCGGATCCGACTACTGGACAAGCGCTTCGGCATCTGACGGGGTGTTTCCCGACTATTCGGGTGGTGTCTTCAGGTGCGCATCTCACCGGACCCTTCGAGACCCTCGCTCCTACGTCGCTTCGGCCTCAGGAATCAAGATGGTTGGTCGCGTCGGCGCTGTTCACGTGGCGGGATGGCTGGTTGCGTCGGTGGTCTTGGAGGGCTCGCTGATGTGCGACAGGGAACGTTGGCAACTTTTGTGCATCGTGACTGCAACCACGATGGGTCTAAGCTGTGTAACAGATCACATCCATCCGCACCACGACGTTGAGGAGACGCGATGACTGTTTACGCAAAGCCGGGCACCGAGGGCTCGGTGATGAGCTTTGAGGGCCGCTACGAGAACTGGATCGGCGGCAAGTGGGTACCGCCGGTCAAGGGCCAGTACTTCGAAAATCCGTCGCCCGTCGACGGCCAGGTGTTCTGTGAGGTCGCCCGGTCGACCGCCGAGGACATCGACCTCGCTCTCGATGCCGCCCATGCCGCCGCCCCCGCCTGGGGCAAGACCTCGGTCGCCGAGCGTTCACTGATCCTGCTGCGCATTGCCGACCGCATCGAGGAGAACCTCGAGAAGATCGCCGTCGCCGAGACCTGGGACAACGGCAAGGCTGTGCGTGAGACGCTCGCCGCCGACATCCCGCTGGCCGTCGATCACTTCCGCTACTTCGCGGGAGCACTTCGCGCACAGGAGGGTTCGATCTCGGAGGTCGACGAGGACACCGTCGCCTACCACTTCCACGAGCCGCTCGGCGTGGTCGGTCAGATCATCCCGTGGAACTTCCCGATCCTCATGGCCGTGTGGAAGCTCGCCCCCGCACTCGCCGCCGGCAACGCGGTGGTGCTCAAGCCGGCCGAGCAGACTCCGGCGTCGATCCTGTACGTGATGAGCCTCATCGGCGACCTCCTGCCCGACGGTGTGATCAACGTCGTCAACGGCTTCGGCGTGGAGGCCGGCAAGCCGCTCGCCTCCAGCAACCGGATCCGCAAGATCGCGTTCACCGGTGAGACCACCACCGGCCGCCTGATCATGCAGTACGCCTCGGAGAACCTGATCCCGGTCACCCTCGAACTCGGTGGCAAGAGCCCCAACATCTTCTTCAGCGATGTCACCGCCAAGGACGACGGCTTCCTCGACCGCGCCCTCGAGGGCTTCACGATGTTCGCACTCAACCAGGGCGAAGTCTGCACCTGCCCGAGCCGTGCGCTCATCCAGGGCGACATCTACGACGACTTCATCGGCAGGGCAGTCGAGCGCGTCAAGGCGATCAAGCAGGGCAACCCGCTCGACACCGACACCATGATGGGTGCGCAGGCCTCCAACGACCAGTTCGAGAAGATCACCTCGTACCTGAACATCGGCAAGGAGGAGGGCGCCAAGGTGCTCACCGGCGGCGAGCCCGCCGACCTCGGCGGCGACCTGTCCGGCGGCTACTACATTCAGCCGACCGTGTTCGCCGGCGACAACAAGATGCGCATCTTCCAGGAGGAGATCTTCGGACCGGTCCTGGCCGTCACCACGTTCGACAGCTACGAGGACGCGATGACCATCGCCAACGACACCCTGTACGGCCTCGGTGCCGGAGTGTGGACCCGCGACGGTGCCACCGCCTACCGTGCCGGCCGCGAGATCCAGGCCGGTCGGGTGTGGACCAACACCTACCACGACTATCCGGCCCACGCCGCCTTCGGTGGCTACAAGCAGTCGGGCATCGGTCGCGAAACCCACCTGATGATGCTCGAGCACTATCAGCAGACGAAGAACCTGCTGGTCGGTTACGCTCAGAGTGCGAAGGGCTTCTTCTGATCAGGTTTCTTCTGATCCGGGACTCCGTCTGAATTTCCGGGAAGGAATGTCTCCGGGAAGGATTGTTCGAGTCGGTGCTCCGCTGCGGTGACAGCCACTGTGGTTGACACGTAACGGAGTTCCGGCTCGGACGCGAACCTGACTCATCAACTCAATAGAAAGGTGACACCCCGTGTCAGAACAGAATGTTTCGCAACAGGACGTTCCTGATCGGGTCACCGCCACAGACTCCGCCGTGCAGCTCCTGACCAAATTATCGGAGCTGCACGGCGGCCTCATGATCCACCAATCCGGCGGATGCTGCGATGGCTCGGCCCCGATGTGCTATCCGGTCGGCGAATACCGGATCGGCCAGCGCGACGTTCTGGTGGGCGAGATCGGATTGCCCGAACCCATTCCGGCGGTACGGGTCTGGATCAATGGTGACCAGTTCGAATTGTGGAAGCACACCCAGCTGATTCTCGACGTCGTCAAAGGACGCGGCGCCGGGTTCAGTCTCGAAGCCCCCGAGGGCGTCCGGTTCCTTTCCCGCTCAAGGGCTTTCAGCGAGCAGGAGAACGATCAGCTGGCGCAGTCGCCGCCGAAGGTCGGGGCCGATTTCAGCGGCTGATTCGCCACCTGCGCACCCTTACCCTGAAATTCTGAAAGCCGACCCCTTCGCCGGTTGACGTGCGAGGGGTCGGCAGAAGAGGGCGGCGTGGGATTACTTGTGCCCGCCGAGGATTCCGCCGAGCAGATCACCGAGGCCGCCGCCCTTGGAGGATCCGCCGCCTTTCGAGGCCGCACCGCCGAGCACCGAGCCGAGGATGCTCCCCAGGCCGCCGCCCGCGTTGCCCCCGAGCACCGAACCGAGGATACTGCCGAGGTCGCCGCCCGATGATTTGGCGGAGCCGGAGGTCTTGCCCCCGCCGCCGAGAACCTTGGACGTCAGGTAGCTGAGCACGATCGGGGCGAGCATCGGGAGCAGCTTCTTGACCAGACCCTGGTCGACGGCCGCAGCCGAGTTCGCGCCGGAGAGCGCCTGCGCGACGTTGTCGGTTTCCGAGCCGAAGATCTTGTTGACGATCTTGCCGCCGTCGGCGGTGTCGACGTCGGCGAGTTTGATGACGCCTTCGGCGAGGTCGGCCGGATGTTGCGCCAGTGCATTCGCCAGGCCCTGGGCCGAGTTCTCGTCGGTCGTCTGGTGCTTCAGGCCGGTCAGCAGCGCGGGCACGGCCTGTTCGACGGCGGATCGGGCGGTCGCGTCATCGACGCCGAGCTTCTTGGCGATGTCGCTGATGGGGATGCGGGTGAGCAGGTCGTCGAGATCTGACATGTGGGTGAGCCTTCCATCTCCTGAACTGTCAGAACTGTAACCCGTGTCACCTGCGATCAGGTTCGGGCGCGCGGGCCGATGAAGGCGGTGAGTTCGTCGAGCGCCTCGCGGGCCGCACGGCTGCCGAACATCTGGAACACATGGCCCTGGCCGTCCCAACTGGTGATCCGGGCGTCGGAGCCGGCCGCGGACAGCATCTCGTGGGCGGCGCGGGCGTCGGCGGTCATCACCTCGATCGCGCCGTGCTGGATGAGGACCGGCGGTAGCCGATCGCCGGCGGCCAGCACCGCCCTCATCCCCGGGGGGTCGGCGGCGGCGCCCCCGGTGTACAGGCGCAGGAACGTGCGGCCGCTGGTGGCCTCGATGAACGGGTCACGCGAACTCCCGGTGCGCTGGTAGGCGTGGGCGATACCGAACGTCGGGTCGTACAGGGGTGAGAGCAGCGCGACCCCGGCCGGCTGCGGGGTGCGGGTGCGCTGGTTGTGGCCGAGCAGATCCAGGGCCAGGTGACCGCCCGCCGAGTCGCCGGCGACGACGATCTGTTCCGGGGCGAAGCCCTGTTCGAGCAGCCACAGGTAGCCGCGGATGGTGTCGTCACCGGCCGCGGGCCAGCGGTAGCGGGGTCCGAGGCGGTAGTCGAGGCTGAACACCGCCCGCCCGGTGCGGTTGCTCAGACGTGCGGTCAGGCCGCGATGTGTGCGGGTGGAGCAGATGACGTACCCGCTGCCGTGCAGGTAGTAGATGATCGGCTGATCGGTGCGTACGTGTCCGACGCCGGAGCGTCCGCCGATCACCCATTCGCCACGCACCTGCTCGGACCTCGACGGATAGTCGAGGGTGCGGATGGTCTGGCGGACCTGGATGGCCCGGGTGCCCGCCGGAACCCTGGTCACCGATGTGAGCAGGCGGTTGATTCCGGGCCGGCTCGCCCGGATCATCCCGGCGACCACGGTCGTCGGCAGCATGGCGGTGGTCTTCATGACGGGGGCCGACGTCGTCGACACCAGCCGCTCGACGTGGTGCCGCGGGGAGCGCTTACCGATCGGGCGGGTTCGGGCCGGGTTGGCCGGTGCGGGGTCTGTTCCTGCTACACGGGGCGCGGATGCTGAGCTCACAGGTGTCGACGGTAGGCGATCGGACCGGTCGGCAATGGCGGTTCCGGACACGATCTCGCAAGATCGTTGAGAACTGCTTGTGACATGGCGTTAACGGTTCAAATCTCGCGATGATCACCCGATTGTGGTAGCCGGATTTCCGAACCTGGCACACAGCGTGAGAAAATAGCCGACGATGCTTCTTGAGTCGTCGGCATCACACAGCCCTCGTTGGTTGTCGGCGGGCAAGATAGTGGGCCAGCAACGGCGCTGGCCGGGTCAGCAACGGCGCTGACGAACCGGACACCTGCTCCAACCGCGCGTCGGACAGCCCTGGCAGCCCTGGGTGACGCAACAGTCGGCGAGATCGGTCCCCCCACCGCACGCGGCACAACCGCGCCCTGGTCGGGGCCGCCTCTTGGAGTGACTCCGGAAGTCCCCAGTCGAACTGTGAATCCAGGTGATCTGTGACCGCAGACGAAACCGTGAACTCGGGTGCGCAGGCGACGCCGCGTACGAAGTGAGGCCGATTATGAAGCACGCTCCGGGCCCCGTGGGCCTGTATGACCCTGCCAACGAACACGACTCCTGTGGTGTCGCGTTCGTCGTCGACATGTACGGTCGGCGCAGCCGCGACCTCGTCGACAAGGCGATCATGGCGCTGGTCAATCTTGAACATCGTGGCGCGGCGGGAGCCGAACCCAATACCGGCGACGGTGCGGGCATCATGCTGCAGGTCCCCGATCGTTTCCTGCGCGAGAGCGTCGACTTCGAGCTGCCCGCCGAAGGCGCGTACGCCACCGGCATCGCGTTCCTGCCGCAGGGTGCCGAGGATGCGCGGCTGGCCTGCGAGGGTGTGGAGAAGATCGTCGAATCCGAGGGGCTGCGGCTGCTCGGCTGGCGCGAGGTGCCGGTCAACGATTCATCGATCGGCGCGCTGGCCCGCGATGCCATGCCCACCTTCCGGCAGCTGTTCATCTCGCTGTCGGGCGACGCCGCCGACGACATGGAGCTCGAGCGCCGCGCGTTCGTCGTGCGCAAGCGTGTGCAGTACGAACTCGGTGAGAAGGGCGCGGGTCAGGACGGCCCCGGCCGCGAGACCGTGTACTTCCCGAGCCTGTCGGGCAAGACCTTCGTATACAAGGGCATGCTGACCACCCCGCAGCTGCGCGAGTTCTACCTCGACCTGCAGGATGATCGCCTCGAATCGGCCCTGGGTCTGGTGCATTCGCGGTTCTCCACCAACACCTTCCCGTCGTGGCCGCTGGCACACCCGTTCCGGCGCGTCGCCCACAACGGCGAGATCAACACCGTTACCGGCAACGAGAACTGGATGCGGGCCCGTGAGGCGCTCATCGACACCTCGGCGTTCGGTAAGGATGCCGCCGAGAAGATCTTCCCCGCGTGCACCCCGGGTGCCTCGGACACCGCCCGCTTCGACGAGGTGCTGGAGCTGCTGCACCTGGGCGGGCGCAGCCTGCCGCACGCGGTGCTGATGATGATCCCGGAGGCGTGGGAACGTCACGAGACCATGAAGCCCGAGCACAAGGCGTTCTACCGCTTCCACTCGTCGCTGATGGAGCCGTGGGACGGCCCGGCGTCGGTGTGCTTCACCGACGGTGACGTCGTCGGCGCCGTCCTGGACCGCAACGGTCTGCGCCCGAGCCGCATCTGGGTCACTAAGGACGGTCTGGTCGTGATGGCCTCGGAGGTGGGCGTGCTCGACGTCGACCACGCCGACGTGGTGCAGAAACTGCGACTGCAGCCGGGCCGCATGTTCCTGGTGGACACCAAGGCCGGCCGCATCGTCGACGACGAGGAGATCAAGGACGAGCTGGCCGCCGAGCACCCGTACCAGCAGTGGCTCGACGAGGGTCTGCTGACGCTCGATGACCTCAAGAGCCGCCCGCACGAGCACATGCCGCACCACCGCGTGAACTTGCGGCAGCTGGTGTTCGGCTACACTAACGAAGAGCTGAACCTGCTGGTCGCGCCGATGGCCCGTACCGGCCTCGAAGCGATCGGTTCGATGGGGACCGACACCCCGATCGCGGTGCTCTCGTCGCGCCCGCGGATGCTGTTCGACTACTTCCAGCAGCTGTTCGCGCAGGTCACCAACCCGCCGCTGGACGCGATCCGCGAGGAGATCGTCACCAGCGTCGGCGCCACCATCGGCGCCGAGGCCGACCTGCTCAACCCGGGACCCGGGTCGTGCCGGCGGATCGTGCTGTCGATGCCCGTCCTCGACAACGATGCCCTTGCCAAGCTGGTGCGCATCGAGGAGGACAACGACCTACCGCACCTGCGTAGCCGGCAGATCTACGGCCTGTACCCGGTCGCCGAGGGCGGCGACGGCCTGCGCAGGGCGCTCGACGACGTCCGCGCCCAGGTCAGCCAGGCCATCGAGGACGGCATCTCGATCATCGTGCTGTCCGACCGCGAATCTGACGAGACGCTGGCGCCGATCCCGTCGCTGCTGCTGACCGCCGCCGTCCACCACCACCTGGTGCGCGAACGTCAGCGCACCCGTGTGGGCCTGATCGTCGAATCCGGTGACTGCCGCGAGGTGCACCATGTGGCGGCCCTGGTCGGTTTCGGCGCCGCAGCGGTCAACCCGTACATGGCGTTCGAGTCGATCGAGGATATGATCGAACGCGGTGCGATCACCGGCGTCGACTTCCCGACGGCGCGCGCCAACTACATCAAGTCCGCGTCCAAGGGCGTGCTCAAGGTGATGAGCAAGATGGGCATCTCCACGCTCGCCTCGTACACCGGCGCCCAGCTGTTCCAGGTGATCGGCATCGGCCAGGCGACGGTCGACGAGTTCTTCACCGGCCTGAACAGCCAGCTCGACGGCATCGGCCTCGACGAGATCGCCGACGACGTCGCCGCCCGGCACGCACTCGCGTTCACCGACCGGCCCACCGAGCTCGCACACCGCGAACTCCCGGTCGGCGGCGAATACCAGTGGCGCCGTGAGGGTGAATACCACCTGTTCAACCCGGACACCGTGTTCAAGCTGCAGCACTCCACCCGCACCGGCCAGTACTCGGTGTTCAAGGAGTACACCAAGATGGTCGACGACCAGACGCAGCAGCTGGGCACGTTGCGCGGCCTGTTCGACTTCAACTTCGGTGACCGCGACCCGATCCCGATCGACAAAGTGGAGCCGGCCAGCGAGATCGTGAAGCGATTCTCGACCGGCGCAATGAGTTTCGGCTCCATCTCCGCCGAAGCCCATGAGACCCTTGCGATCGCGATGAACCGTCTCGGTGGCCGATCCAATTCCGGTGAGGGCGGCGAGGATCCGCGCCGCTTCCACCACGACGAGAACGGCGACTGGCGGCGCTCGGCGATCAAGCAGGTCGCCTCGGGCCGGTTCGGTGTCACCTCGCACTACCTGTCCAACTGCACCGACATCCAGATCAAGATGGCTCAGGGCGCCAAACCAGGTGAGGGCGGCCAGCTTCCGCCGCACAAGGTGTACCCGTGGGTGGCGGAGGTGCGTGGTTCGACGCCGGGCGTGGGTCTGATCTCGCCGCCGCCGCACCACGACATCTACTCGATCGAGGATCTGGCGCAGCTGATCCACGACCTGAAGAACGCCAATCCCCAAGCGCGCGTTCACGTCAAGCTCGTCTCCGAGCTCGGTGTGGGCACCGTCGCCGCGGGCGTGTCCAAGGCGCACGCCGATGTGGTGCTCATCTCCGGGCATGACGGCGGCACCGGCGCCTCCCCGCTCACCTCCCTCAAGCACGCGGGTGCGCCATGGGAGATCGGCCTGGCAGAGACGCAGCAGACGTTGCTGCTCAACGGACTTCGCGACCGCATCGTCGTGCAGGTCGACGGCCAGCTCAAGACCGGTCGCGACGTGGTGATCGCCGCGCTGCTCGGCGGCGAGGAGTTCGGTTTCGCCACCGCGCCGCTGGTGGTGTCGGGCTGCATCATGATGCGGGTGTGCCACCTGGACACCTGCCCGGTGGGTGTGGCCACCCAGAATCCGCTGCTGCGTGAGCGTTTCGCCGGTAAGCCGGAGTTCGTGGAGAACTTCTTCCTGTTCATCGCCGAGGAGGTCCGGGAACTGCTGGCCCGCCTCGGATTCCGGACGCTACAGGAGGCCGTCGGTCACGCCGAGGCCCTCGACACGCGGAAGGCGCTGGCGCACTGGCGTTCTGCCAAGGCCGGCAAGCTGGACCTGTCGGCGATCCTGGAACAGCCGGAGTCGCCGTTCATGAACCAGGACTTCTACTGCTCCGGAAAGCAGGATCACGGACTGGAGAGGGCGCTCGATCAGCAGCTGATCGCGGCGTGCCGCGCGGCCATCGACACCGGTAAACCGGTGGAGTACAACACCACCATCACCAACGTGAACCGTACCGTCGGCACCATGCTCGGCCACGAGGTCACCAAGGTGTATGGGGCGCAGGGGCTTCCGGACGACACGATCAAGATCGGGCTGACCGGTTCGGCCGGCAACAGCTTCGGTGCGTTCGTGCCCAACGGTGTGACGCTGCGCCTCGAAGGCGACGCCAACGACTTCGTCGGCAAGGGCCTCTCCGGTGGGCACATCGTGGTCCGCCCGGCCCGCAACGCCCCCGAGGGCTTTGTCGCCGAGGACAACATCATCGCGGGCAACGTGATCGGTTTCGGTGCCACCGGCGGCAAGATCTTCCTGCGCGGTGTGGTCGGCGAACGGTTCTGTGTCCGCAACTCGGGTGCCACCACGGTCGTCGAGGGCATCGGCGACCACGGCTGTGAATACATGACCGGTGGCCGGGTGATCGTGCTCGGTGCCACGGGCCGCAACTTCGCGGCCGGTATGTCCGGCGGCATCGCCTACCTGTACGACCCAGAGCGCAAGCTCGAGGGAGGCGAGGGACGCCCGGGCAACCTGAACGCCGAACTCGTCGACGTCGAGGCGCTCGACGTGGAGGACCTGCGGTTCGTCTCCGACCTCGTGCGCGAGCACTTCGAGGAGACCGATTCACCTGTCGCTAAGGCGATTCTGGACGACTGGGAGAACGCCCAGCAGGATTTCGTCAAGGTGATGCCCCGCGACTTCAAGCGGGTGCTCCTGGCAATCGAGGCCGCCCAAACCAGCGGCCGGGACATGAACGAAGCGATCATGGAGGCGGCTCGTGGCTGATCCCAGAGGTTTTCTCAACCACACCGACCGCGAACTGCCGGACCGTCGTCCGGTCGACCTGCGGCTGCTCGACTGGAAGGAGGTGTACACCGAATTCGACAAGGGGCACCTCAAGACGCAGGCGAGCCGCTGCATGGACTGCGGAATCCCGTTCTGCCACAACGGCTGCCCGTTGGGGAACCTGATTCCCGAGTGGAATGACCTGGTGTACAAGGATCGTTGGCGCGAAGGCATCGAACGCCTGCACGCCACCAACAACTTTCCCGAGTTCACCGGTCGGCTGTGCCCGGCGCCGTGCGAGGCCTCGTGCGTGCTCGGCATCAACCAGCCCGCCGTCACCATCAAGCAGGTCGAGGTCGAACTCGTCGAGAACGCCTTCGACGAGGGCTGGGTCGCCCCGGTCATGCCGACCGTCAAGACCGGCAAGATCGTCGCCGTGATCGGTTCGGGCCCTGCGGGTCTGGCCGCCGCACAGCAGCTCACGCGCGCCGGGCACGGGGTGACCGTGTTCGAGCGGGCCGACCGCATCGGCGGTCTGCTGCGTTACGGCATCCCCGAGTTCAAGATGGAGAAGCGCTTCATCGACCGGCGTCTGGAACAGATGCAGATCGAGGGCACCGTCTTCCGTACCAACGTCAACGTCGGAGTCGACGTCACCGTCGACGAGCTGCGTGAGGACTTCGACGCCGTCGTGCTGGCCGTGGGTTCGACCATCGGCCGCGACCTTCCGATCCCGGGCCGCGAGCTCGACGGTATCCATCAGGCGATGGAGTTCCTGCCGCAGGCCAACCGGGTTCAGCACGGTGACACCGTCCCCGGTCAGATCGTCGCGACCGGCAAGAAGGTTGTCATCATCGGCGGCGGCGACACCGGCGCCGACTGCCTCGGCACGTCGCTGCGACAGGGCGCCGAGAGCGTGCACCAGTTCGAGATCATGCCGCGCCCGCCGATGGAACGCGCCGGCTCCACCCCGTGGCCCACCTACCCGCTCATGTACCGGGTGTCGTCGGCGCACGAGGAGGGCGGCGACCGCGTCTTCTCGGTCAACACCGAGGAATTCACCGGCGAGAACGGCAAGGTCACCGCTCTCAAGGCCCACGAGGTCAAGATGGTGGCGGGAAGGTTCGAGAAGGTCGAAGGCTCCGACTTCACCCTCGAAGCCGACCTGGTTCTGCTGGCGATGGGTTTCGTCGGCCCCGAACGCGAGGACCTGCTCGACAAGCTCGGCGTTGCCTGGGGTGAACGCGGAGTCATCAAGCGCGACAGTAACTTCGCCTCGACCGTCCCGGGCGTGTTCGTCGCCGGCGACGCCGGACGCGGCCAGTCGCTGATCGTCTGGGCCATCGCCGAGGGTCGCGCCGCCGCGGCCGCCGTTGACAAGTTCCTCGAGGGTCACACGGTGCTGCCCGCACCGATCGTTCCCACGCAGGTCGCCCAGCGCTGAGGCCCCTGCTTCAATGACGGTGTCCGCAACGACTTTCGCGTGAGAGTTGTTGCGGACACCGTCGTCTGAATCCGCCGAACCTTCCGATATTCCGGGCAAATCAGACGAATCCGACTAAATGTGTTGAATTTGGTCGCCGGCCGAAGTCCGGATCACCCGTCATGGATATCCGGCTATTGACCAGGGTCATGATTGTCCCTAGCCTTGGACTCCATGCCTGGTCACACACCTATTTTCCGGGATGTATCACGCCTCATGAATGAGGCCCATCGGCAGAACCTTGAGGAAAAGGGCATAAGTCGCCGGACGGTCCTCAAGGCGGGTGCCGCAGGGCTGGGTGCTCTCGCGGTAGGCGCACTCCCGGTGCGGGCAGCTGCTGCGGGTCAGCCACGGATCGCCGTCGTGGGTGCAGGCATCGCCGGGCTGAACGCCGCCTGGTATCTCAATCGGGCCGGATTGCGGGCCACCGTATACGAAGGCTCGAACAGGGTCGGTGGCCGGATCTGGACGCGACGCGGGATCATGGGACCGCAGCTGACCACCGAGCTCGGTGCCGAGATGATCGACTCCGGGCACGAGGAGATGCTCCGACTGGCACGCCGATTCGGCCTCGGCCTGCTCGACGCAGAAGCGCCGAGCGAACGCCGTCTGACGAAGTCCTTCTATTTCCGTGGTCGGCGGTGGACCGAGCATGAGGTTGTCAAAGCGTTCCGGCCGATAGCCGCCACCCTGGCTGATGATCAGAACAGTGTCGAGTTCGATAGCCACACTAAATACAATCAACGCGCGTTCGATATCGACCATACTCCGCTGTCCCGGTATCTCGTGAATATCGGTGCCACCGGCTTCATCAGGGAATTGCTCAACGTCGCCTATCTCACCGAATACGGTGCCGAAACCAGCGTCCAGTCCGCACTGAATCTTGTCTTCTTGATCGGTACCGAGACCAAGAACGGCTTCAACGAGTTCGGAGATAGCGACCAGCGGTACACGGTCGTCGGCGGGGCCGATCAGATCACCTCGGCGATCGCACGTCACCTCAGGGATCCGGTCAGACTCGGGCACAAGTTGGTGGCGATCGGGCCCGACGGTGCCGGCTACAAGTTGACGTTCCGGCAGCCGAGTGGTGCGTACAAAGATGTCCGGACCGACTATCTGCTTCTGACGCTCCCGTTCTCGACGCTACGCGAAGTAGACATCTCAGTCTCCCTGCCGACGGTGCTGCGCAACTACATCGATCAGTGTGTATACGGCACCAACAGCAAACTGGTTCTCGGATTCGATCGCCGCTATTGGCGTGACAGGGGTGACAACGGCTTGTTTTTCACGGACCTGCCGATCCAGTCGGGCTGGGACAGTTCCCGGCTGCAACCGGGTCGGCAGGCAAGCCTGACTATCTACACGGGCGGGCAACGCGGCATCGAGATGGCCAGGGGGTCGGCCCAGCACCAGCGTGACCTTGCCATGCGTTCGGTCAATCAGGTGTTTCCGGGTGCGACCAGGTACCGGAACGGAAAGGTGGCCCGATTCGCGTGGCCTGAATACAAATGGAGCAAGGGCAGCTATTCGTGCTTCACCACGGGGCAGTACACGGCATTTTCCGGTGCCGCGGTGCCGACGGGCCGCATGTTCTTAGCGGGTGAGCACACGAGCTTCGACTATCAGGGGTACATGGAAGGTGGTGCGGTTACCGGCAAGGAAGCCGCGAAAGCGATCGGGTCGGCGGTTCGACGGAGTTCCTGAAACCGGAATGCGTCGGTGGCCGGTCGTTCCATGTCTCGAAACCCATTGAGACGACAGGATTTACAGTATCCGGTAGTTGCCGTATCTGAGTTCGCCGCCCGCATAGACCTTGCCACTGCCGAGCACCGCGATACCGGGAGTCGACGTTACCGCCGGAATGGGCATCCGCCACAGCGGGTCGGGACTGCCGGGAGCGAATGTGAGCAGTTCCAGCCTGCCCGTGGCACCGAAATCTTCCGGCCGGGAAAGTACCGCGAAGCGGGTGCCGTCGGTGCCCATGGGTGTCCCGATCTGCCGGCCGTCGCGCGATATGACGATGCGCCCGCCGGCACCGTCGTAGCAGTCGAACCATTCGAACTCGTTGACCGAGGCTCCCAGCAGTACCTTGGTGCCGTAGCCGTTCACCCAGGACGGGCTATCCATCTGATACTGCTTCTGCCACAATACTTTTCCGGTCTGCGGGTCGAATGAGGCGATCAGCTTGCGCGCGGTGTCGAGCAGGATGGGGGTTGCGGCGACATGCCCCGGGATCAGGTTCTCGGTCGGCTGGGCGAGCACCGTCCAGTCGCCCGCGATCTCGGCGGTGGGAATGCCCCGCGCGTCGAAGAACGTCAGCTTCGCGGGTGTGGAAGCATCGTCGGAATTCCTGCGCACGACAAAACCATTCAGGAATGGCTGCCACGACTCGGCGGACCCGCCAGTGGGAAAATTATGGACGATCGTACCGTCGGTGATCCGCCTGAGGGTGGCCTCACCGGTCGATACGGGTTGGACGGCGACGACGGGTGAGCCGCTCACCAGTGGATAGGCTTCCGGTACAGCCATCCCTTCGAGGGTGAAGTTCTTTCCCGCCGGCGATCCCGCGTACATGGAGTTGTTCTCGGAGGCGATCACGTAGTCGTCGCCGGTCACCATGAACTGACTGCCCGAGACGTTCACCGTATCGACGGCTCCGGTGACGACGTCGACAAGAAACGTATTCGGATCGTCGGCGCCCGCGGTCTCGTCGTAGGCGAGACATATCATCCGCGTCGACAAGGTGTCGCCGAGCTGCCTGCACCGCCGGACACGACTGTTACTGCTGAGTGTGATTGTGCGGATGGTCGTTCCGTCGGCGGCGTCGAGGACGCTGAGAATCGCCGTGCCCGAATCCACATTGCTGGCCGCGATCGCATATTTGCTTGTACCGCCGATGATTCCGTGATTATCCTGGCGGGCGGTGGACAGCACCTTGGGTGACCATCTCCAGATCGGTTCGGTGCGTGGCATTTTCAGGTCGGCGAGGGTGGCTCCGACCGCCAGGCGATTAGCCGCCGGACCGGCGGTCCCGTCGTCGTCCGGTCCGTCGTCGGGCCACAGCAGCCACGTGCCGACGGACCCGGTGACGAGAACCAGCACTACCACGAGTGCACCGATCAGCAGTGCTCGTCGCCGCGCGGGTGGGGTCGGGGTGGAGAGTTCGGGCGGCGGTGTCGGCGCGAAACGGGTGGTGATCTGTTCCGAGAAGAACTGTGTCGCCGGTTGTTCTGGGGTCCGATTCAGGCCCTGGGGTGATATTCCGCATTCCTGTACGGTCGGTACGTCAGGCGTGGGCGGCTCGTGTAGTGCCGCGATGAGTGCGGCTGCGAAACTGCGGTTGTCGGGAAAGCGCTGCGCCGGGTCCTTCGCCATGGCTCGGGTCAGTACGGCGTCGACGGCGGCCGTAGCCCGTTGGGGGGAGCGTTCGGTCGCCATCGGGATCGGATCGTGGACGTGAGCCATGGCGATGGCCGGGACGCTGGTTCCCGAGTAGACCTCGGTACCGGTGACCAGGGTGAACGCGGTGCAGGCGAGTGAGTATTGGTCGGCCCGGGAATCGACGGCGTGGCCCTGGAGCTGTTCGGGTGCGGCGAAGGCGACGGTCCCCATCGCGATTCCGGTGCCGGTGAGCCGGGTGGCATCGTCGAGTACATGTGCGATACCGAAATCGGTGAGCAGGGCGACGGGGACGGCTCCGGGTCGTGATGTGTTCCGGGTGTTCTGGAGGAGGATGTTGGCGGGTTTGACGTCGCGGTGGGTGAGTCCGTGGTCGGCGGCGGTGTCGAGGGCATCGGCGATCTGCTCGATGATCTGGCCGATCGCTGCCAGGGGCAGCAGATTGCCGGCCGTGTGTTCGCCGAGGTCGTGTCCGTCGATGTACTCGAGGGTGATCCACAGGCGGTCGTCGTACTCGCCGCGGTCGTGGACGCTGACGATGGACTGATGCCGCAGTGCGGCAACAATATCGGCTTCACGTTCGAAGCGCCTGCGGTAGCTGGGATTGTCGGATAGATCCGCGGAGAGGATTTTGAAGGCGTCGTGACGTGGCAGTCGTGGGTGGCGGGCCAGATACACTCGGCCCATGCCGCCGACACCGAGTTCCCGCTCGATGGTGTAGCCGGCGAATACGTCGCCGGGGTGAATTCTGCTCACCGGGTGAACCTTGACGGCTGCATCAGATAATCCGACCGTCGGCGAAGTCGAGGCCGCCGCCGGCGTACACCCTGCCGCCGCCCTGGACGGAGATGCCCGGATTCTCGTGAGTCGTGGGAATCGGCATGCGCCACAACGGGTCCGGACTTCCCGGTGCGTACACCAGCAGTTCGAGCTTGCCGGCACCACCGAACTTCTGTGGCCGGGACAGTACCGCGAACCGGGTGCCGTCGGTACCCATCGGTGTTCCGGCCTGAGTTCCGTCCTGCGGCACGACTATCGGGCCGCCGTTGCCGTCGTAGCAGTCGAACGATTCGTACTCGTTGGCCGATGCGCCGAGCAGGACCCGGGTTCCGTAACCGTTGATCCACGCCGGGGTGTCCATCCGGTAGTTCTTCTGCCACCGCACTTTTCCGGTCTTGGCGTCGAAGCCGGCGATCAGCTTGCCGGAGGAATTGAGCAGGATGGGCACCGCGGCGACGGCCCCGGGGATCAGGTTGTCGGTCGACGGGTTGGGTAGCGTCCAGTCGCCGCTGATCTCGGCGGTGGCGACCCCCTGGGCGTCGAAGAATGTCAGTGTCGGTTCCGTGGGTGAATCCTTGCGTACGACAAAGCCATTCAGGAACGGTTGCCATGATGCATCCGTGGAGTCCGCGGCGAAACTGTAGACCACCTTTCCGTCGGTGACCCGATTGAGAGTGGTGGTGCCATCGGACTGTTGCTGCACCGCGACGACCGGAGACCCATACACCGGTGGAAATGCTTCGGGTACAAGCACATCGTCAAGTGCAAAGCTCTTGCCGGCGAACGTCCCCGAGTACACGGCTCCGGCGGAGGCGACCACAAAATTGTCGCCGGTCACCGCGAATTCGGCTCCGGAGGTGTCGACTTTCTTCGCGGAGCCCGCGTCGAGGTCGACCAGGTAGGGGTTGGTACCGCCCCCGGCGGGGTCGGCGGCAAAGCACACCATGCGCGCCGACGATGTGTCGCCGAGCTGCCGGCAGCGCCGGACGCCAAGGTTCTGGTCGCTGAGCGTGATCGTGCGGACGGTTGTACCGTCGTCGGCGTCCAGAACCCCGAGAACCGTTGCACCCGAATCAGATTTGCTGACCGCGACGGCATATTCGCTTGTGCCGCCGACGATTCCGATGTCGACCTGGGTTCCGGAACCCACTGCGGCGGGTTTCCACGTCCAGGCAGGCGCGGTACGTGGCGAGGTCAGGTCGGGCAGCAGCACACCGGCCGCGGGGCGGCTCGCCGACGGGGAGGTGCTGCCGCCGCCGGAGGTGAGCAGCCGCGCACCGACCACGCCGGCTACGAGCAGGAGCACGGTGACGAACGCACCGAGCAGCAGTGTGCGGCGCCGACCGGGCCGGACACCGCGCGGGGGATCGGTGGGGTGAGCACGGGCGGTACCGGGCGACAGGGGCTGCGCACGCCGGGTGGGGATCTGGCGTTCGTCGGACGCATCCGTGGCCGGCCTGGCAGGGGCATCCGGGTATGTCGCGGGCCGGGTGGCTGTCACTGGCCGGGTGCGTGGCGGCACGGACGAACCGGTCTGTCCTCCGGGCCGCGGGGTCCGGGCCGGCTGGTCGCGAGTCGGATAGTCGCGGGTGGGGGGCTGCCGACGGACGGTGGGTGCCCCGGCGTCACGGTGCGGGGCGGATGCCGCGGGTCGGGGTCCGCGCGCGGGGAGCGTTGGCCCGTGTGCCGGCCTCGGTATGCCGGGAGCGGTGGCGGGGGTGCGTAGCGTCGGCGGTGCCTGCGACTCCGGCAGCGCGGTGGCCGGTGCCTCGCGCAGTGCGGCAGTCAGGGCCCGGGCGAACGTGCGGTTGTCGGGAAAGCGGTGGTCGGGAGCCTTGGCCAGAGCCCTCGTCAGCACCGGGTCCACGGTGGCCGGCACCCGCCCGGGGCATCGTTTGGTGGCGACCGGGATGGGGTCCTTCACGTGCGCGATGGCGATGGCGGCGGCACTGTTGCCGACGTAGACGTGCGTTCCGGTGAGCAGGGCGAACGCCGTGCAGCCCAGTGCGTACTGATCGGTCCGCGAATCGACGTCCAGACCCTGGAGCTGCTCGGGTGCGGCGAATGCGACGGTGCCGAGCGCGATCCCGGTGCCGGTGAGCACGGTGTTCTGGTCGTTCGCGTGCGCGATGCCGAAGTCGACGAGGAGCGCCTGGCCGTCGGTGTCGAGGAGGATGTTCGCCGGTTTGACGTCGCGGTGGGTCAGGCCGTGTGTGGCGGCGACGTCCAATGCGTGCGCGATCTGCTCGATGATGCGGCCGATGGTGGCCAGGGGCAGCGGATCGGTGCCGACGTGTTCGCTGAGGTCGTGGCCGTCGACGTATTCCAGGGAGATCCACAGCCGGCCGTCGGCCTCACCGCGGTCCAGGACCCGCACGATCGACGGATGACGCAGTGCGGCAACAACATCGGCCTCCCGCTCGAAGCGCCTGCGATACCGGGGATCCTCGGACAGATGTGGTGCGAGAACCTTGAGCGCCTCGAACCGGGGCAGCCGCGGGTGCCGGACGAGATACACCTCGCCCATGCCGCCGGCACCGAGCTCACGCTCGATGGTGTAGCCGGCGAACACGTCGCCCGGATTGAGGCTGGTCACCGGGTGAACTTTAGTCGCCCAAGAGGCTCATCGTCGTTCAGTTGTGCACGACGTGGTCCGGCGACGCTGGGCTCCCAACGGGTTCCGGTTCTAAAGAATCCGCCGGTCACCGAATTTCAGGCCACCGCCCGCATAGACCTTGCCGCCGGCGATGACGGGAGCGCCCGGGTACTGGCCCGTCGACGGGACACGCATCTGCCACGTCGGACTCGACTTGTCCTTGCCGAAGACCATCAGCTCCTGGGAACCGGCACCACCGTAGGCGGGCTGCGAGAGCATCGCGAACGACGAGCCGTCGCCGCCGAGCGGTGATCCGGCCTGGCCGCCCTTGGGTGGCACGTATATCGGGCCGCCCGATCCGTCGGAGGCGTTGAACCATTCGAACTCGTTGGCCGAGGAGGTGAGCACGATCGTGTCCCCCAGACCCTGCACGGACGTGACGGACCGCGATTGATAACTCTTCTCCCACAGCTTCTTTCCCGACTCCGGGTCGAAGGCGGCGATGAGGCGGTCGTCCGTGTTGACCAGGACCCGCACCCGCGGGACGTTTGCCGGTATCCCGCTGTCGGGGGGGAGCGGCGGCCGCGGCCACCACCCGGGCAGCGCGGCGGTGATGTTGCCGGTGCCGTCGTAGAAGGTGAACTGCGGCGCGACGGACGAATCGGAGCCGGTCTTGCGGATGACGAAACCGTTCCGGAAAGGAAGCCATAGCTCATCGGTGTTGTCGTCGGAGAACGCATAGATGGTGTCGCCGGCGGCTATCTGCCGCAGCGTGATGTTTCCCGCGTCGTCGACGAGGTTGATCACCGGTGACCCGTTCACCGGCGGATACACCGAGCGTGTCCGGACACCGCTTTGGGAGAAGTTCTTGCCCTTGGCCGAACCTGAATACACGCCGTTGCTCGAGACCAGAATGTAGTCCGGGCCGGTCACCGCGAACGCGGTTCCCTCGGCGTCGGCCTTGTTCACGGTTCCCTTCGTGAGGTCGACGATGTAGGGCTGCGGGTTGCCGGTGTCCGATCCCCAGCAGGCCACGGTCGAGGACTTGGCGTCCCCGAGCTGTTGGCAGCGTGTGATCGTGATGGTCTTGTCGCTGAGCGTTAGGGTACGTTCGGTCTTCCCGTCGGCGGTATCGAGGATGCTGAGAATGGTTGCGCCGGAATCGATCTTGCTAACCGCGACGGCATATGCCGGTGTGCCGCCCACGATTCCGAGGTCTTCCTGATAATTGTCGGACAGGACCTTCGGATTCCACGTCCACAGTGGTTCGGTGCGTGCGGTTTTCAGATTCACGGTGGTCGAGGTGCCGGACGGGTCGTCGTCGGAGGTCAGTACCCAGGCGGCGATGCACACCACCAGAACCGCCACCAGCACGAGTGCGCCGATCAGTGGTCCCCGCCGGCGGAGGCCGCCGCGTTCGACCGGCGGTGGCATCGCCGCCGGCCCGGACCGCGGGGAGGCGAGATCGCCCGACAGGGACTGCGCCCGGTGTGGTTCGGGGCGGGTTGTCGACACCCGCGTGCGGGGTGCCGGGGGGGTGCCGGCCGGGGCCGACCGGCGGGCGGTAGGGGGCTGAGCCGACCCCGGTCGGGGTGGCCGGGGCTGTGGTGGTTCGGGTGGGGTCGGCCCCTGGTACGCGCCACGAGGGGCGGTCGGCTGCGCGGCCTGGTAGGGCGAGGCGAAGCGCTTGGTGGGGGGTGCCAGATCCTCGGTGGGACTGGTCCGGTTGAACCTGGTGGTCGTCGGATCCTGTTCGGGGCGGGCCTTCGGCTGTCCGCTGAGCAGTTTCGACTGGGGATAGGGGAGTTGCTGGACAACCCGGGGATCCTTCCGGGTGGTTGCCCTCGGAGGCTCGGGCGCGGGCGGACGGCCCGGCGGTGCTGTGCCTGGCTGTGGTGTGCCCGGCTGTTGCGTGCCCTGCTGTGGTGTGCCCGGCTGCGGTGTGTTCGTCGGGGGGATCAGTGTCTGTGCCGCCATCTTCGCGGCGGTGGCTCCCGGTGCCGGCGCGGGGGTGGCCACGGCCTCGGCCAGGGCGGCGGCGAAACCGCGGCTGTCGGGGTAGCGGTCGTCGCGGTTCTTTGCCAGCGCGCGGGTGAGCACGGTGTCGACTGCGGGGGTGATCCGTCCCGGAGCGCGGTCGGCGGCCATCGGGATCGGGTCGCGTACATGCGAGACGGCGATAGCCGCGACGCTGGTCCCCATGTAGACGTTGGTGCCGGTGAGCAGCGCGAAGCTGGTACAGGCGAGCGCGTACTGGTCGGCTCGGGCGTCGACAGCGCGGCCCTGCAGTTGCTCGGGGGCGGCGAACGCGACCGTGCCCAGGGCGATGCCGGTGCCGGTCAGCTTGGTGACGCCGTCCCCGGGGTAGGCGATGCCGAAGTCGGCGAGCTGTGCTCGTCCGTCCTCGTCGAGCAGGATGTTGGCGGGTTTGACATCGCGGTGGGTGAGGCCCCGGCGGGCGGCGGCGTCGAGGGCGTCGGCAACCTGGGCGATGATGCGGGTGACTTCGGTGGGCGGGAGTGGGTCGTCGCTGACGTGCCGCGTGAGGTCGTGGCCTTCGATGTACTCGAAGGCGATCCAGAGGCGGCCTTCGCTTTCGCCACGGTCGTGTACACCGACGATGGACGGGTGCCGCAGCGCGGCGACGACATCGGCTTCGCGTTCGAAGCGTGCGCGGTATTTGGGATCCTCGGACAGATGCGCGGCGAGGACTTTGAGCGCGTCGTGGCGCGGCAGCCGGGGGTGGCGGGCCAGGTACACCTCGCCCATCCCGCCGGCGCCCAGTTCGCGCTCGATGGTGTAGCCGGCGAACACGTCGCCGGGACTGAGCCTGCTCACCGGTGAATCTTTAAGTGGTCAGCGACCCACTATGGGAGTGGCTCGGCCCTTTTTGACGACACGGATCGTCCGCGACGGGTCCGGGCGGGTCGTCAGGCGGACAGCAGACGCCGGAGCTCTGCCTGGGTGACGAGGCGCTCGGCCTCGGCGGGGAACATGCGTGCAGAACGGGTGCGGGTACGCCTGGTAGCCCCGAACGGGCGGATCCGTGCGGCGCCACGACCGTTCTGGAACGTCGGGGTCAGCTTCATGACAGGTCACATCCTCGTTTACTACGACAACAACCGACGCTGAGTACTCTAGCGAACAATTCACTATCGCGAAGTTTGCGCGAGATTGAGCTAGCGCCACGCTTGGCACACCGGGTTGCCCGACATGCGTGATATAGATCGACCCTCACACGGCATTTCGTTACCAAAGGCTAAGAAAATCGCCTCACCAGTTGCTTCAGTAACACCAGTAACAAGTGTGCGCAACGTCATAGGGGTAAACCGGGAGAGGCGGATCACAAACCCATCCCCGCCGTGATGTTTGCCGAAAAGTGGCGTTCGCGTGTCGGAAGAGGGTGTTACGCACGGGTGACGCGGGCCGACTCGCCGTCGATCTCGACGACGTCGCCCACCGAAAGCTGCCGGCCGCGGCGGACCTCCGGCTCGCCGTTGACCCGGACCAGCCCGTCGGCGAGAACACCCTTGGCGTCGGCACCGGACTCGACCAGGTTGGCCAGCTTGAGGAACTGCCCCAGCCGGATCGAATCGTCGGAGATCGGCACATCGAACATGCCGACCAGTATCGCCGACGGACCCGCCAGGACGAACTTGACCGCAGAACTTACCCGCGGGTAGGCACAGGCGTTCTCCGCGCCTATGCTTGTTCGGCATGAGCGATCTCACATTCACCGCCACGGCAGATCTCGTCGACGAGATCGGCGCTGACGTGCGCAGTTGCGACACCCAGTTCACCCAGTACGGGGGCGTCCGCGAGTTCGTCGGCCGGGTGAGCACGGTGCGCTGCTTCCAGGACAATGCCCTACTCAAGTCCGTTCTGAGCGAACCCAACCCCGGCGGTGTGCTCGTCATCGATGGCGACGCCTCGGTGCATACCGCGCTCGTCGGCGACATCATCGCCGAACTCGGCCGTTCCAACGGCTGGGTCGGCATCATTGCGCACGGCGCGATCCGGGACGCCAAGACCATCGGCGGCATGGAGATCGGCGTCAAGGCGCTCGGCACCAACCCCCGTAAGTCCACCAAGACCGGCGCCGGCGAACGCGACGTGCCGCTGTCCATCGGCGGCATCACCTTCAACCCCGGCGACATCGCCTACTCCGACGACGACGGCATCGTGCTCGTCGCTCCCGAGAACGCATAGTCGCCCCGACCGACAGGCCCGCCACGGCGTGCGGGCGAATTTGCCACAGGAGGCAATCATGGCCAAGCCAACCCCCGAAACCTTCGACCGGCTCCGCGAGCTGGCCGCCATCGACAAGCCCGATGACCGCGGCACGCGGCCCGTCCTGGAGGCGTTCAGCGGCGCCGAGATGACAACCATCCCCGTCGCCACCGCCGAGGATCTGCAGACCGCCGTCGACCGCGCCCGCGTGGTGCAGGAGGGCTGGGCCCAGCTTTCCGTCGCCAAGCGTGCCAAGGTGCTCGACGCGTTCGCAGAACTCGTGCACAAGCATGCCGGCGAACTCATGGACATGGCGCAGGCGGAGACCGGCAAGGCTCGCAGCTACGCGCAGGAAGAGGTCCTCGACGTCGCGCTGACCGCCCGCTACTACGCCACCAACGGACCCAAGCTGCTCGCCGAACACAAGGTCAAGGGCATGCTGCCCGGCGCCACCAGCGTCCGCGTGCGCTACCAGCCCAAGGGCGTCGTCGGTGTCATCAGCCCGTGGAACTACCCGCTGACCCTGGCCGTGTCCGATGCCGTCGCCGCGCTGATCGCCGGCAACGCCGTGGTGATCAAGCCCGACAGCCAGACGCCGTACTGTGCGCTCGCGCTGGCCGAACTGCTGTACCGGGCGGGTCTGCCGCGCGAACTGTACGCCGTGGTCCCCGGTCCGGGCGGCGTCGTCGGGCAGGCCATCATGGCCACCACCGACTACGTGATGTTCACCGGATCGTCCGAGACCGGCGCCTCGCTCGCCGAGCAGGCCGGTCGGCGACTGATCAGCTTCTCCGCCGAACTCGGCGGCAAGAACCCGCTGATCCTGACCGCCTCGGCCAACCTCGACGAGGCCGTCCCGGGTGTGGCGCGCGCCTGCTACTCCAACTCGGGGCAGCTGTGCATCTCGATCGAACGGATCTACGTCGACAAGGCGATCGCCGACGAGTTCACCACCCGCTTCGCCGAGTACGTCAAGAACATGACCCTCGCCGCGACCTACGACTTCAACGCCGACATGGGTTCGCTCGCCTCGGCCGCGCAGGTCGACACCGCCGAGGCGCACGTGCAGGACGCGGTCGCCAAGGGTGCGACGATCGTCGCCGGCGGCAAACGCCGCGCCGACCTCGGCCCGTTCTTCTTCGAGCCGACCGTCCTCACCGGCGTCACCGAGGAGGCCACCTGCTACGCGGCCGAAACCTTCGGGCCCGTCGTCTCGATCTACCCCGTCGACTCCACCGACGAGGCGATCAAGCGCGCCAACGACACCGAATACGGCCTCAACGCCAGTGTCTTCGCAGGTAGCAGCGCCGAGGCCAACGCCATCGCCGACCAACTGCGGGCCGGTACCGTCAACATCAACGAAGGCTACGCCGCTGCCTGGGCATCGACCGCGGCCCCGATGGGCGGCATGGGTATCTCCGGAGTCGGCCGCCGCCACGGTGCCGAGGGCCTGCTCAAGTACACCGAACCCCAGACGATCGCCGAACAGCGCTTCCTCGGCATCGACCGCGCCCCCTTCGTCCCCCAGCACATCTACCGAGCCATCACCCCCACAGCCGTCCGCGCCCTCAAGTACCTCCCCGGCCGGTAATCCGCGCTCCCGCGACTGAAACTGCGTCCCGCTTATCGGATATCGAGACATCCGATAAGCGGGACGCAGTTTGCTACGCGGGACGGATCAGGCGCGCACGCCGAGGCGGGCCAGGACGTCGGCGTCGATGGCGCCCAGCTCGGAGTCGATGGAGGCGTGGGCGGCGCGGCGCTGGGCCGACGGCATTGTTTCGGCGGCGTCCACGGCGATGGCGAGGTTGTCCAGGCGGGTACCGATGGCCGCGACGAACTTGTCGGTGTCGGCCGACGGATCCTTGGCCGGGACCTGCTTGAGGGCGCCGCGGGCCGATTCGATGCGGGCCGACAGCGGGGCGCCGTGGCCGGAGTACTGGGCGAGCAGTTCCGGGGCGACACCGGCGCGGGTGGCCTTGAACTGGTTGAGTTGCTCACGGGCGACGACCGCGCCGCGGTAGGCCAGCGGTGCGACCACCGGGGACACCAAGCGGGCCACGGTCAGATAGCGCTTGATGTTGGCGGGGGTGACCTTGCGGGACTTCTCGTCGGCCTTCTGCTTGGCCTCGATCGCCTTGGTCTCGGCCTTGGCGGCCTTGGTCTGCGCCTTCGACGCCTGCTGGGCGTTCTTGCGCTCGGCCTTCAGGCCCTTCTTGTGGAACTTGTGCTCGTCCTTGAGGCTCTTCTTCTGCGCCTTGCGCTGCTCGGCGTGCTGCACCTTCGCCTCGAGCTTGGCCTTGCGTTTGAGGGCCTTGGCGTCCGCCCGTCGCTGCGCACGGGTCTTTCCATCTGACGACGAGAACAATCCCATCACGGGCCTTTCAGCAGTTGTTGTCCCGGAGTCTGTTGTGCCGGGTGGGCGAACCGTGGGCCGCCGGTGACACGCCCCGGGCCCGCCTCGATACAAGCATTACATAGGGTCGATGTGAACGAAGGCACGCCGGAACCAGATGTGGAGTGGTGGATGCGAACGGTGCTTCATCCGCGGGACCTCGCGGGCTGCGAGTATCGCCTGGCCCTCGACAGCGCCGCCGCCCGTGAAGGCGCAGCAAGTCCTGATGCCGGACCGGTCGCCGACACCCCGTCGGTGGCCCGGCGCAAGGCCGCAGCGGCCGATCATCGCGAACGGGTCCGCGACATGCTCGCGGACCTGCACCGCGACGATCCGGGCGCCTTTCGCATCATCGACCCGGACGCCGGACGCGGCGAACGGATCGCCGCAACGCGGCAGGCCTGCGCCGACGGGGTGCGATGGATCTGGGGTGCGACGCTGCCCACCGACCGGGAGCGGGGCCGCCGGGGCGACAGCGAACTGCTGGTCCGGGTGTGTCACGACGGCCGAACCTGGGCACAGGACAGGCCCGACCTCGACGGGAAAGCCGGGTACGTTCCGGTCATCGTCGTCAACCATCGCGTCACCTATCCGGCCCGCAATCAGGGCGGCACCGGACAGGACGGCGCAGACGCGCCGAAGCTGACCACGAGCCCGCTCGACCATTGGCGGCCTGTACCCGATCGGACGCGGGGTTCGCGCAGCAACCGCCGCGACCAGCTGCGGCTGGCGCAGCTCACCGAGATGCTGATCGACCTGGGGCTTTCCCCAGGTCCCGCCGACCTGACCGTTCTCGGCGAACCGGATGAGGATGCGGTGACCGATACCGGGCCCGAGATCCCGGTATGTGCGCTGCCCGCAGGGGTGATCGGCCTCGACGCGGACTGCATCGTCGTCAGCGATATGGGGCCGGTCCTCGATGATTACGATAAGGTCTTCGCCCGCAGACAGGCCGTCGCCACCGGCGAAGCACACACCGAGCCGCACCGCATCGCCGAATGCCGCGGCTGCATCTGGTGGCCGCACTGCGAGGCCGAACTGCTCGACCGCCGCGACGTCAGCCTCGTCGTGCGGGGAGCGCAGGCCGACGCGCTGCTCGGCGTGGGCATCGCCACCGTCGACCAGCTCGCCCGGTACACGGGGGAACCGCCGGTCGACTGGGCGGGCGGATCGTTCGACGACGCCGTGGTCACCGCGGCGGCGTGGCTCGCCGACGTTCCGCTGATCCGGCGGGTCCGCACCCCGAGAATCCACCGCGCCGACATCGAGGTGGACGTCGACATGGAGAGCTTCGGTGAAAGCGGCGCCTACCTGTGGGGCACCCTGCTGACCGACACCACCGACCCGGACGTACCCGTGCGGTACCGGCCATTCGTCACCTGGACGCCACTGCCGACCGCCGACGAGGCGCGCTCGTTCGCCGAGTTCTGGACATGGCTGTGCACGCAGCGCGAACGTGCCGCATCGGGCGGGAAGACGTTCGCCGCCTACTGTTACTCACAGCAGGCCGAGAATCGGTGGCTGCTCGGCTCGGCCGACCGGTTCGCCGGGATGCCGGGCATCCCCACCCGTGCCGACGTCGAGGCATTCATCGCCTCCGAACAGTGGGTCGACGTGTTCGAGGCCGTCGGCGACAACTTCATCAGCACCGGAGGCAAAGGCCTCAAACGCGTCGCACCGATCGCCGGTCACCGCTGGCGCGATCCCGAAGCCGGCGGTGAGGCGTCGATGGACTGGTACGCCGCGGCCGTCGGCCTGACGGGCCGGACACCCGACCACGACCAGCGCACCCGACTGCTCCACTACAACGAGGACGACGTCGTGGCCACCAAGGTGCTGAGGGAATGGATGACCGGTCCCGAGGTCGCCGACATCCCGCACGTCGATGATCTGCGGCCTGCCGGGACCGCCGTCCGCCCGTCAGACTCGGGCGAGGGCGCGTAGCGAGTCGAGGAACGATCCGCTGCCGGCCAGCGCCACCGCGCCGAGCATCAGCAGCATCCCGGGTCCGAGCCCGATGAGAATATTGCGCAGGCTCGATGCCGACGCCGTCTGCGGTGCCGGAGCGGCATCGACGGTGGTGTCGGACGCCGACGATCCGCCGCCCTGACCCGAACCATCCGATGTGCCGCCGGACCCCGGTGAGTTTCCGGAACTGCCGCCGCCACCGGAAGCCGCGCCGATGCCCGCGGCCGCGGTTGCCTCACCCGAGCCGTTTCCGCCACCGCTGCCACCGCCGGAGCTGTTTCCGCCACCGCCGCCGCCGGAACCGCGACGCGGTCGGGAATCCCGCGACGCCGGGGCCGTCGGCACGGCTCGATTATCGGACTCGTCGTCGGCAGCGGCCGAGGAATCGTCGCTGCCGTCCGAGTTTGACCTATCAGAGTTCGACCTATCAGGGTTCGATGAGGAACCCGTCCGCGGACCGAGGGCGACGACGTGCGGCAGACGCCTCGGCGGCCGGGAGCCGGACTGTCCCGTGGAAGTAGCGCCGGACGTACCGGTTGTCGTCTCGGTGGTTGTTGTCCCTGTGGTTGTTGTCCCTGTGGTTGTCGTCCCAGTGGTTGTTTCGGTTGTCGTCGTTTCCGACGTTGTCGTGCTCGTGGTTGGGGTCGTCGTGCTCGTGGTCGGGGGTGTCGTCGTGGTCGGGGTTCCGCCGCAATGATGGTGGCAATTACCGGGGCCGCCGGGGTTGTGCCCGCCGCCGTTTCCTGGCCCGTTGCCGGGGCCGTTACCGCCGTGCCCGGGTCCGTTGTTGCCTGATCCGCCGTGGCCAGGTCCGTTGCTACCGCCGTTGCCGCCGTGCCCGGGTCCGTTGCTGTTGCCTGAGTTGCCGCCGTTATTGCCGGGTCCGTTCCCGTGTCCGCCGTTGTTGCCGGAACCGTTGTTGTTGTTGCCGGAACCGTTGTTGCCCGAGTGACCGCCGTTGCCGAGACCGCTGCCGCCGTTGCCGGGACCGCTGCCGCCGCTACCGGGTCCGCTGCCGCCGTTGCCGGGTCCGCCGTTGCCGGGTCCGCTGCCGCCGCTACCGGATCCGCCGTTGCCGGGACCGCCGTTGTTGTTGCCAGGTCCGTTGTTGCCACCCGTGTGACCGTTGCCACCATTGTGATTGCCGCCACCGCCCTGGCCGCCGCCACCGCCCTGGTTACCGCCACCACTCTGGTTGCCGCCACCACTCTGATTACCGCCGCCGGACTGCGGAGTACCGCCTCCGTGGTCCTCGGGACCGGCCATGCTCAGACCAGCGCCGAGCAGGAGCAGGATCACGGACGCGACGCCGAGGACGGCGGCGGCGATCCGCCGCCGCCGGAGTCGTTGCGGCTGACTTACGCGGTGGGTCAAGATCCTTCTCCAGGTTGCGGCGGGCCGGTCTAGCCGGGGTCGGGGCACCTGACCTGCAGCTGCCGGGCTGCGGGCAAGGGCCCGGCAGGTGCCGGGCTGCGGGCAAGGGCATCGGCTGATTCGGCGATCGAACCAGTGCTGCACTCACGTTCGTATGCCAAAGACTTCATCAAGTATATGGCCTGTTCCCAGCTGTGAAACGCCTCACATTCCGCAGCGTCTGTGTCATCCGACCGAGGGACAGTCGTGTAAACACTTTATCTGGGTCGCCTCGACGTTGCGCAGCGTTGCGTTGGGGATGCGTAGGGGGCTTTAATGTTTACGACAGCAAGTTTTGTTTTCCGGGGAGACGAATTGAGTTCACGAGGTACGGAAAAGCCAGAGGGCGCGGCCGCTCGTCGGTACGACGGCTCTGGGGAGCCGGTGCGACCCCGGCAGGATGTAGTGGATCCGGGATTGTTCGCGCGCCGGCTCGAAGAGCTGTTCCGCACGGTACCGGGTCCCAATGGCCGGGCATACAGTGCCAAGGCGATCGCCGCGCGATCCACCGAGCGTGGGTTCCGCCTGGGCGAGTCGTATTTGAGTCAGCTTCGATCCGGCAAGGCCAAGTCGCCGTCGTTCCGGACCGTCGAGGGTATCGCCGCGGCGTTCGGCGTCGACGTGCACTACTTCCTCGAGGATCGGGCCGCGCAACGCACCCGCGACGAGATCGACCTCATGCGCCTACAGGCCGACACCAACGTCCAACTCGCCGCATTCCGGCTCGCCGGACTGTCCAGCGATTCGGTGACGGTGGTCAACGAGCTGATCAAGGTCCTGCGCGAGCAGCAGGGCCTGCCGAAGGATCCGCCGGACCTGATGTCGTCCGGAAGTCAGGATCCGACCTCCGAGGCGCAGCGCCTGCGCGTCGTCGGTGGCCATCAGGCGCAAGACTGATCGCGCCGGGATTCGGATCGCTTCACGTATCGGGCCCTGCCCATGCGTTTTGAACGAAAGCCGCACGGCGACCAGGGCCGACGCAGTGAACGGGCACTGCGGTCCCTGTGTCGGCGTGCGCTGCGGGGCCTGGACCTCGATCTACCGCTTGACGCCGCTCAATTGTGTGAGCGCTATGGCACTCGTCGAGGCCGCGATATCAAGTTGATCGCCTATCCGCTGCCCACCGCCATGCCCAACGGGGTGTGGCTGGCGGCCGAGGACGCCGACTACTTCTTCTACCAGGCCAACACCTCGAAGATGCATCAGCAACAGATCGTCATCCACGAGTTCGGTCACCTGATCGCCGGGCATCAGATGCTCGGCGATCAGTCATCGGCGGCCTTGCTGGCCGGTGGGGCGCCCGACGAACAGGACTCGGAGGGCGCGCTGCGTCGGACCTGCTATTCCGACGACCGCGAATGGGAGGCCGAGATGCTCGCATCGATGATCCTGACCTGGGCCGAGGGTGCCGGCGACCGCGTCGGGGCCAGTGCGTCCGACGACGATTTACGCGGTATGCAGCGGCTTCTCGGTGGCCATCACGGCTGGCTGTAGGTTGGTGCGGTGGTATCAGTCGGGATTTTCAACACCATCGCCCTGGTGGTGTTCACCGTCGCATTCTGTTGGCGTCTGGATCAGATACGGAAACACGGCGGCGGTTTTCAGGCGATAGCCCTGACCGTGTCCATCGCCGCACTCGTCATCGCCTTCGTCTCGGCGAACGGTGACGTGGTCGACGCCATCGACACGCTGACCTTCACCGGCGCTGCCCGCGTCGTCTTCTACGCGATGCTCTCGCTCGGTGTCGCGGCGCTGATCCTGGTCTTCTTCTTCCCGTCGCCGGGTGATACGCGTCGCCGCCGGATCGGTTTCGAGGCGGTGCCGCTGGTGGTGGCGCTGATCGGCCTGCAGGCGACGATGCTTGTCACGCCACTGGATCTGCGGACCACCGACCTCACCGAATGGAACGCCCAGAACGTCGCATTCGGCCTCTTCTTCCTCATCGCCAGCTGCTATCTCGGCTACGGGTTCGTCTCGTGCATCCGCAGCATCCGGCGGTTCCTCAGGACGGCCGACGGCTACCTCAAGGTGTCGCTGTCGTTGCTGGTGGCCGGTTTGGCCCTGCTGGCGCTCAGCTCGGTCACGCAGATCCTGTTCGTCGTCTTCGGAATGACCTCGCTTGCGCACGTGCCGTGGCTGCTGCGGTTCAGTCAGGTCACCGCCGTTGTCGGGGTGGTGCTGTTCCTGATGGGGATCTGCTACCCGATGGTGTACGGCAAATGGCACGCGTTCCGGTCCGAGCGCACGCGCGCCCGTAGCGAGGCTGAGCTGGTGCCGTTGTGGCAGGTGGTGACCGGCGCAGTGCCCGAGGTGGTGCTCCCGCAGCCCGGCAAGCAGACGGCCACGGAACGTTTCCACCGGCGCATCATCGAAACCCGCGATGCCCTCACGCAGCTGAGTCCCTACCTGTCGGAGGACTTCGAGATCGCCGACGACGACACCCGGGTCACGATGCTCTACGATGCCGCCGATTCCTACACCCATTACGGCAGGATCACCGGCGACGTCCGTCACATGTTGCCCGCCGAAGGTCAGGGCATCGACGCCGACGCCGCCCCGCTGGTGCGGTTGTCGCGGATCATCGCGATTGATCAGCAGGCGTCGGCGAAGGCGGTGGACTGACCACCGGTGCGCCCCTGGCGCCGACCGCGATGAATGTAGGCGGCACCGACCCCGACGAGCACGACCGTCGCCGACACCGTCGCGACGACGGTGACCGTGGATGCGCCGACCAGCCCGTCGGCCAGCAGCCATGCGCCGAACCCGAAGAACAGCACCGCGGCACCCACGGCGATGACGCGCTCGGGCAGGTGCTTGCCCAACAGCGCGCCGACCGCGATCGCGAGGGCGTCGGCGGCCACCATGCCCAGCGTGGAGCCGATCCAGATACCGAGCCAGTCGTGGTCGGTGGCCAGGGTGATGGTCGCGAGCATCGTCTTGTCGCCCAGCTCGGCCAGGAAGAACGACGACATCACGGCCAGGAACACCGACGCGCCGACCCGGGTGGCCTTCTGTGACTCGTCGTCATCGAGGCTGTCGCCACGGATGGTCCACAGCCCGAACACGATCATCGCCAGGCCCGCGAAGATCGACAGCAGGTCGGTGGGGATGGACAGGCCCAGGAAGTGACCGAAGAACACCGACACCGCGTGGACGGCGGTGGTCGCGACCGTGATGGCCAGCAGCACCACCCACCAGCGGTACCGCAGGGCGTAGGTCATCGCCATCAGCTGCGACTTGTCACCGAGCTCGGCAACGAAGATCACGCCGAAACTCAGGAGCAAGGCAGAAATCATGAGGTCCAGGTTAGCCAGACCTTACTCGACCTCGCAACAGCTGGATTTGCCGAATCGTCGCAGGTAGGAGGGCCAAAATGGGAAGTTCGGGTACCCTGAATCCCAAGTTACGGTAACACTTACCGTAACGAGGCGCGATTAATGCTGGTCAGGCCGTCAACAGCATGGCCAGCACAGCGGTGTCGGGGTCCGAACCCGGGTCGATGCCCACCTGGTTGCGCAACGTCACCACCGTGCCATCCGCCTCCGCCTCGGCCCACCCCGCGCGATGCTCCAGACCCAGCTCGGGCAGCCCCGGCAGCAACACGCAACCCGACGCCACCTCCGAACATTCCGGCAACGACGGCCGCGTATGCGACGGCGGATGCAGCATCAGCAACGCCGGCGGGGTGTGCAGAAACCGGCCCGCCTCGAGGAACGTGTCGTCGACGACATTGCCCACCGCGAGCATCATGCCGACGGCGTCGGGCTCAGCACCGGTGGGATGGTCCTCCACCACCCCGAAGATCGTGGTCGTGCTCAGAAAACCCGGCCGACACGCGATACGCACTGACGCCACCAGCGTCTGCGTCCACTCCAGCGTCGACGCCGGCCAGCGACCCGAGATCAGGATTCCGTTCAACTTCCCACCCTCATGAAAAGGCGTGAGACCGATGGGAACAGCAGACATCGCACAACTCCTTCCACACGAACCGTGTGATCAAGAATCGTCCGGTCCGGCGCGGCCGACAAGTGGAACACGCATTATTTACACAAACAGCCGACTGCCGGCGGGCTGGGATGTGGTGACGCCAGGCGGGGGTCTCACCTGACCCAACGCGGCCCTTGCTTGTTCCTCGCATCACGAAGGGTCAGGCGACGGCGGCGCATGATGAGACCGCCACCGGACCTGCCTGCGCGCGCCAGGCACACTGGTCGGGTGCAGAAAAGCCAACCCTTACGTCCGATGGAGATCGCCTCGGTGGCGATCTTCGGTGGCGTCACCGTCGCCGCGGTGGTGATCGCGGCGGTCATTCCGGTGGCCACCGCGGTCGGACTGCTCGCGCCCGTCCCTCTCGCGGTGGTCGCCGCACGCACTCGCCCGCGCGCGCTGATCGCCGCGGCGGTCGCCACGACGGGCGTCACCTTCGCGATGGCCGGTACCGGCGCGGCGTCGGGTGTGTTCATCTCGGCGATCATCGCGGGCATCGTCGGCGATACCAAACGCCGCGGGCGCGGCCTGCCGACGATTGCGCTGGCCACGCTGATCGCCGCACCCCTGATCGGCGGCATGTCGGTGGTGCTGCTGTGGATCCTCAAGCCGCTGCGCGAGTTGATGCTGACGGCGATGAAGAACAGCCTCGACGGCCTCGGCAACTGGGTCGGCCGGATTCCGGGTCTCGACGGCACCGAGGACTTCGTCAACGGCCTGACCCGCAACGCGGTCGACTACTGGTGGGCGTGGATCTGGATCTCCGGGACCATCGGCACGGCGATCTCGATCGTCGTCGCGTGGTGGGTCCTTGGGGCCGTGATCGACCGGCTCGCCGACGTCCCCGCCGAGGACACCCTCGATCAGGGGCAGGCACTCGCCGACGCTGCGGCCATTGCGCCGTTGCCGCTGGTCGCATCAGGTATCGACTTCGCTTACCGAGACGGGGCTCCGCTGGTGTTGTCCGGAGTTGACCTGCGGCTCTATCCGGGCGAGTTCGTCGCGATCGTCGGCGCCAACGGGTCCGGCAAATCGACACTGGTCAAGGTCATCGCCGGCCGGCCGCCGACGCGCGGCAGCGTGCACCGGCCGGGTCTGCCGGGTCTGGGCCGCCGCAGCGGGACGGCGATGGTGCTGCAGCGCCCCGAATCGCAGATGCTCGGCTCACGTGTGGCCGACGACCTGGTCTGGGGGCTGCCCGACGACGTCGACGTCGATGTGGAGGCACTGCTCGCCGAGGTCGGGCTCGCCGGCTTCGGTCAGCGCGAGACGTCGGACCTGTCGGGCGGGCAGCAGCAGCGGCTCGCGGTGGCCGCGGCATTGGCCCGGAGCCCGCAGTTGCTCATCGCCGACGAGGTGACGTCGATGGTCGATCCCCGGGGTCGCGACGAGATTCTCGATCTGCTGGCCGGGTTGCCCGCCCGGCATGGCATGACCGTCGTCCTCATCACCCACCGCGGTGTCGAGGCGGCCGCCGCCGACCGCGTGATCCACCTCGATCAGGGTCGCCTCGTCGCACATCCGCCGGACTGGATTCCGCGGGATGTGGCGGTTCCCGCGCCGGCCTTCGATGAGCCGCGGCATCCCGGTCCGGCGGCGGACCCCGGGTGGACGCGTCCGATGCTCTCGCTCGACCGGGTCAGCTACACCTATCTGCCCGGATCACCGTGGCAGGTACGCGCTCTGCACGAGGTGTCGTTGCAGGTCAACGCCGGTGATGGACTGCTGATCGTCGGCGGTAACGGATCGGGCAAGACGACCCTGGCCTGGGTGATGGCCGGACTGCTCGAACCGGGGCGGGGTACCTGCGAGCTCGACGGCGAGTCCGTCGATAAGCACGTCGGTGAGGTGGGTTTGGGCTTTCAGCACGCGCGACTGCAGCTGCAGCGGGCCAACGTCGGCGACGAGATCATGGCCGCGGGCGGTCTCGATGTGGGAACCACCGAGGTGGGCCGGGTGCTGGACCTGGTCGGCCTGCCCAGGTCGATCGCGGCCCGGCACACCGACTCCCTCAGCGGCGGGCAGATGCGCCGGGTGGTGCTGGCCGGGCTGATCGCCCGCAAACCGAAAGTGCTGATCCTCGATGAACCGCTCGCCGGCCTCGACCCGTACGCACGGGAGGAGATCGTGTCGCTGCTGGCGCACCTGCGCCGCGGTGGGCAGACGATCGTGATCATCTCGCACGACTACGACGGACTCGCGCGCGTGTGCAACCGTCGCGTCGTGCTGGCGGAAGGTTCGCTGCAACCCGAACACGGGCAGACCGAACAAGGGCGAACAGCGGGCCCCGACCTGGGAGGTAACCGACGATGACGATGCGAACGGTTCCGTTGCGCCGGGTGCCCGGTGATTCGCTCGTGCACCGGCTGTGGGCCGGCACCAAGCTGATCGTCGTGCTGGCGCTCGGCATCCTCACCTGGGTGTTACCGAGCTGGCCCGCTCTCGGTCTGGTGGCGGCGGTGGTGGTGATCACCGCGCTGATCGCCGGCATCCCGCTGGGCGCGATCCCGCGGCCCCCGTGGTGGTTTTGGGGGCTCATCGCGATCGGTGCGGCGATGAACTCGACGGTCGCAGGGTGGGCCGGACTCATCGTTTTCCTGCGTGCGACCGCGCTCGGGCTGGTCCTGGTGGCCTCTTCGGTGCTGGTTATCTGGACGACGCCGATGGCCGAGATCGCGCCCGCCCTCGCCAAACTGATGGCCCCGCTGCGCAGACTGCGGATGCCCGTCGACGAGTGGGCCGTCGCCATCGCGCTGTGCCTGCGTGGTCTGCCGTTGCTCATCGAGGAGATGCGGATCTTGCGGGCCGTGCACCGGCTGCGGCCCAAGTCGCCGCCGGACGCCGATCATCCGTCGGCGCAGATGGGCATCATCGACATGATTGTCAGCGCGATGTCGTCGGCATTGCGGCGCAGTTCGGAGATGGCCGAGGCGATCACCGCCCGCGGTGGCACGGGCCGACTCACCGCCTACGAGTCGCGGCCCGGGCGCCTGGACGCGGTCATCCTGGTGATCGTGTTCCTCGGCTGCGCCGCTGCCGTTGCCGCGACGATCGTGTTGTGACCGCGGTCAGTGGTCGCCGGCGCTCGCCACGCAGAACTGGTTGCCGTCGGGGTCGGCGAGCGTCGTCCACGAGAAGCCGGGCATCTCCCGTTCGGCCACAAGCGTGGCACCGGCGGCGATCAACCGCTCGGACTCGGCCTTGCGGTCGTCGGTGGTGAGGTCGAGGTGGACGCGGTTCTTGCCGGGGGTCGGGTCGTCGACCTTCTGGAAGGCCAGCATCGGCTGTCCGTCGCCGAGGGAGACGGTGACGAACCACCCCTCGTTCTCGGCGACGATGCTGCCGCCGGTCTGTTCGGCCCACCAGCGGGCGATCGGCAGGGCGTCGGCGGTGTCGATGGTGATCATGGCGAGTGAAAGTGTCATGTCCAGAACCTAAGCCGAAACCCGGACAGCGGGAGTCCTGATTCGAACGGAAATCGTCTTGTCGGGCGATAGGCCGGATCGGGCAACTCTGGCATACTGCGCGGGTGTTGAGAACGACAGGGGTGCCACGCCGTAGCGGCATATTGCGGGGATCGCTGAATGAGATGGCCCTCCGGGTCGCCGAATGGCAGGAACTGGGACCGGGGTTCTTCGCGCGGCGCTGGTCCGGTATACGCGGTCGGGAACGGCATCGGTGTACGGTGCGCGGGCTGGGTGAGGTCACGGTGCGCACGGCGTCCAGCGATGCCGCTGTGTTCCGGCAGGTCTTCTGCGAGCGGCAATATGATCTGGACCTGCATTCGCAGGGTGCTTGGGTGGCGCGGCGCTACGGTGAGTTGCTCGACGCCGGCCGGACTCCGATCATCGTTGACCTCGGGGCCAACAACGGGGCCAGCGCGCTGTGGTTTGCCACCTGCTATGCGGAGGCGACGGTGGTGGCCGTCGAACCTGATCCGGAGTCGGCTGCGATCTGTCGTGAGAACACGGCCGGTCGTTCGGTGCTCGTCGTCGAGGCGGCGATCGGGTCCGAACCGGGATCGGTCGATCTGGTCGATGAGGGGAACGGTTCCTGGGCTGTCCAGACCCGGCGAGCGGTCGATGGCGGTGTGGCTGTGGTGACGGTTCCGGAGTTGGTTGCCCGTTGTGGTGAGGGCGCGGAGTTGTTCATCGTCAAGGTCGATATCGAGGGATTCGAGTCGGATCTGTTCGCAGCGAACCTGGAATGGCTTGATCAAGCCGCGGCGGTGATGATCGAGCCGCACGACTGGCTGCTCCCGGGCTCGGGAACGAGTACCGATTTCCAGAAGGCCATGGCCGAGCGTGGTTTCGATCTGCTGATCTCGGGTGAGAACCTGCTCTACGTGCGGCGGGTCTGAGGTCCGAGGCAGACGCCGCGATAGAACGACTGCCGGCCACCCGAGGGGTGACCGGCAGTTTTTCAGAAGCGAGCGCTGCGCGTTATCCGACGACGATGAGGCCGTTGCCCTGGCTGCGGGCGCGATCGAAGCGCTCGGCCGCATCGGCCCAGTTGACGATGTTCCACCACGCCTTGACGTAGTCCGGCTTCACGTTCTGGTAGTCGAGGTAGAAGGCGTGCTCCCACATGTCGAGCATGACGACCGGGATGATCGCGGCCGGGATGTTGCCGCTCTGGTCGGTGAGCTGCAGGACGACC